>JALNYD010000025.1 GCA_023230025.1 Candidatus Cloacimonadota bacterium
ACCCTTCACCAGAAAATCAAGGTGCTGCACTCATCCGGTATTAGCCCAAGTTTCCCTGGGTTGTCCCCGATTTGAGGGTAGATTACCTACGTGTTACTCACCCGTTCGCCACTCTCATATCCCCGAAGGGATACTACCGTTCGACTTGCATGCCTAATCCACGCCGCCAGCGTTCGTCCTGAGCCAGGATCAAACTCTCCATCATTATAAAAATGATTAGAACTGACAAGAGCTTCATTTCACTGTTTCTCTATAGCACTCTATAACTTTCAAAGATCATTCCTTGCCATCCGGGCAACAAGCTCAGCAGCAAGGTTTCGTCACTTTCTGAATAGCCCTTTTTTTGTCAATACATATTTTATGCCTTCATGCTACACAATGGGCATGCGTGCCGGCTATCTATATTGCCCACAGGATGATATGAAATGTGAAAAAAAGTTCAACCGCGTAGATTTTCTCCCCGCAGTTGACAACCTTACTTGAAGTCCAACCCCATTAGTTATCGTCACGATGCCGTTACCTTGTGGTCACAAAAGTAACGACAAGGTGACCACATCGTGACGATAACCAATGGGCATGAAAGCTTGTGAATCCCATGGCATCATTCAGGCTAAAGAGCAATAAGGGATAGAGGGTTTGCCATAGCCCTGAAAGAGAAAACCCGATGCCGTATGGCACCGGGTATATTTTTTATGATTCCTGGATCAGGATTACTTCATCATGATCATCTTGCGGGTAGAACTATAGGTTCCAGATTTCATACGGAAGAAATACAAGCCGCTGGACACCTGACGCCCGTTATCATCATTACCATTCCAAATGATTTGGTGTTCACCCGGGCTCATTGTTGAGTTCAGCAAGCTACGTACTTTCTGTCCCTTTTGGTTAAAAATATCCAGGCTAACTTCCGCGGTTTCTTTGACGCTGAAGCTAAGAGTGGTGCTGGGATTGAAGGGATTGGGGAAAGCGCCCTTGAGTTCAGTGGCGAGTACCGGAGCGGTGTTGTCGACATTAGGAGTGCTCTGGTAAACATTTCCGGAGCGGTTATAGCTTCCCATGTAGCAATTCCATTCAATGCTGTAAGCTGGACGTTTGATATCGATTACAAAGATTCCGGTATTGCTGGGGATCACTATATCCAGATCTCCATCCAGATCTATATCGGCCAGAGCAGCGGACACCTTGAGATTTCCTCCCACGTTAATGGGGAAGTTCGCGGATTCAGTCCCATCCAGGCGTACAGAGTGCAGGAGACCTGAGGTATCGCCGAAGATAATTCCAGCAAGATTATCGTGATCAAATCTTGCCACTACTGGGGTACAATCCACCATTTTGCCAACCGCAATGGGAGAGCCGGGAATATCCAATCCAGCCAAATCCATAACATGAATGTTACCGTTAGCAGTGATGAGGATGATCTCTTTGCTATCATCGTTGTTTACATCGGCTACAATAGCACTGGTCTTGATTTGTTCACCGATATTCTTTTGGAAGAGCACTGAGCCATCATGATTAATGGCATAAAGGTAGCCACTGGTGCTTGTTGCAACAAGGATTTCTGGATGATCATCACCATCCAGATTGGCTATTGTGAGAGCATTCTGACTGCCACCTTCAAGGCTTAACGGGAAGCCAGCGATATTTTGACCTGTTGCAGGATCGATGGCATTGAGACTACCGGAAAGGCTGCAGGCCAGAATCTCCAAAGTGCCGTCACCATTCAGATCGGCAACAGCAGCGGGAGCCAGGTAAGCGCCCGAAAGAGACACTGGGAAATTTGGATAATTGCTGCCATCAGGATTGAAGACCAGTAAAGAACCATTCTGAGTGATGGCAATCACTTTGGGATTGCCGGCACCTGTAAGGGTGGCGATGATTGGGCCATTCCGCAGACTACCACCGGCAGGATTGCTCCAAAGTTGAGTTCCGGCAGAGTTGAAGGCAACCACGTTATTTGTGGAAAGGCTTGCAGCAAAGCCAAAGGTACCATTCCCCTGGAGATTGCTCATGGCAATGGAACCCACCACGTTGGCACCCAAGTTTAAGGGGAAATTGCTCAATTGAGTTTCACCATTGAACTGCATAATGTTAATCTTGTTAAGCTGATCACCAAAAACAATTTCCTGAGTGCCATTGGCTTCGATGTCCACAAGGATGGGTGAACCGGAAGAAGCGCCACCTGCATCAACAGGCCAGCCTGCTTGCACCAGGGAAAGATTGATTTCGATTGGCAGGGTTTTGTGATAAGGGAAAGCAGAGCTGTTGTTTGCCCGGATATCGAGCTCGAAAAGAATGGGTTCGGAAGCCAGGGATGAAATGGTATCGAAAGTGAAAGTGCTGGTATTCCAGGCAGAGGATCCGGCAAACAGATACCCCTCCTGGCCATAGGTGGATACTGAATCCACAATGGTGATTCCGGGATAATTCGTTCTTAAGGTTGCAGTAAGGTTTTGAGCATCCATCCACAACACACCATGACCAGTCATAACATTACCCAGCTTGACCGATAAGCCGACAGTTTCTCCAGGATTGGGCACACCATCGCCATCGCCATTAATCTCGGTGATGGAAACATCTTCCTTGATGATATTAGGTATTTTATCATACATAGTAGCGGTAAAGGCATTGATGCGGCCGGTACCGAGTTTACCTACATAGCTGGGATTAAGATCATCAATGGGATCTGCAGTGTACATCAGACGGTCACGCAATTGCTGCGAAGTGTATTCAGGGTGTAAAGATTTTACGAGCGCAGCGACTCCAGCAGCCACAGGGCTGGCCATGGAAGTGCCGCCATACGAATCATAGCCATTGCCACCAATAATTGTTGAGAGGATGCCATCTCCTGGAGCGCAAATATCGATAGGTTCACCATAATCGGAGAAGCTTGCCTTGATATCGTTAACATTAGTAGCCGCAACGTTTAGGGCATTGGTGCAGTCAGCAGGATAATCCTGATAACTGGAAGTATGCTCAAGGTTTTCATTGCCAGCTGCGGCAACCACAGTAGCTCCAAGAGCGGTAACATAGTTCACGATGCTATTGGGATAAGTTCCGCTTCCGGGCCCACCCCAACTGGCATTGATGATGTCGGCACCTACTTCGCCGGCATATTTTACCTGATCATAGGCAAACTGGACACCGGTGGAATTCTGATTATCCGGGGCACCTTTGCAGGCCAGGATCGAGACGATCGGGGATGTTCCCACCACACCGATTTCATTGTGACCCACAGCACCAGCGCAACCAGCCACATGAGTCCCATGATCGTTATAAGCCCAGGTTTGGATGGGATTGTTGTCATTGCCCACAAAGTCCCAACCGACGAGGTCATCGATTTTATTCCCACCTTCGGCGGCATCGGCATTGTTTCCTCCAGTAATAGTACCGGCATCCCAGTTGATGGTCATGCCAGGAGCTTCTGCAGGATTGATCCAGAGGTTTGCCCGCAGGTCAGGATGATTCCATTTTACGCCGCTATCGGTAATGGCAACTACAACATCGTGGGAACCCATTACATAGTCCCACGCATCAAAGCTTTGCAAACGGGTGTGAGTATACTGCATAGACAGCATGGGATCATTGGGGACAAACTTTTGCCGATTGATGCCTTCCAACTCTGCATAAATCAGATGCTTATCTTTGCTGAGAGCTGCCACTGCTTCATCAATGCGATCGTCAGAAGCGAGCATAATGCGGTAGTGGTTCTGCAGATAGATACCATTGTCATTCCATGCAGGATCTTTGACATAGGGATGCATCTGTTTTAGTTCTACAATCTGGTATTCAACAGCCAGAGCGTCAAAGCTTTCCAGGCCTGTGTGAACCACACCGTTTTGGATAGAATAATCAAGCCTTCCGTCTATATTTGGGATTGTTTTTTCAGTAAAGCAGCCGATTATCGTGCGGGATTGAAACCAGTAGGGATCAAACTTCACGGCAAATGCGACTGTGCTAACAATGATCAGCATGAATAGAATCATCAGCTTTTTCATGGGCACCTCGGATTAGTTTTTTTTCATTGTTTTGGATCGGCTCATATAGTCAAGCCCTTTTTGTTCAAGGATAGACACTAATACAAGATAAGCTCTTCTTTTTTAATATAATTAGCAAAGTAGATATTCCTGACAAGTTCGTGCTTTCCTTCGCGTAAAAATGGGTCATCCTTGATGATGGCAAAGGCGTCTGTTCTGGCTTTTGCCAAAATATGTTGATCCCGAATCAGATTTGCAAAATGGAATTGAGGCATTCCGGCTTGTTCAAGGCCAAACAACTCACCCGGTCCCCGAAGTTCGAGATCCTTTTCTGCAACCAGAAAGCCATCATTGGTTCTGGCCATCGTTGCCAGGCGTTCCCTGGCCATCGCACTCAAAGGTTGATGCTCAATCAGAAAGCAATATGCCTGATCGGCACCGCGCCCAACCCTGCCTCTTAGCTGGTGCAATTGAGCCAGACCAAAACGTTCAGCATGCTCGATAACCATCACCGAGGCATTGGCTACATCAACTCCGACCTCAATAACTGTTGTGGAGACCAGTATGTTGATCTCTCCGGATTTGAAGCGCCGCATGATCTCATCCTTGATCGCAGCAGTCATTCTCCCATGCATCAAATCAACTTTATACTCTTTGAATACCTTGGTACTGAGGTATTCATGCAGGCGTTGCGCATCCAATAATGCCAGCTTTTCACTTTCTTCCACCAGGGGGCATACAAAATAGGCTTGCCTGCCCAAACTCAATTCTTTGTGCACATCATTGAACACAGTATCCAGCTTGCGTTCATTGCGAATCAGAGTGATAACTGCCTTTCGCTGGGGAGGCATTTCATCGATCTGGCTTACCTGGAGATCACCATAAACGGTCATAGCCAGAGAGCGGGGAATGGGCGTAGCAGAAAGGTAAAGTAAATCGGGATGATCACTGTGCCTGGCCAGGCTGGCCCTTTGCTCCACCCCAAAGCGATGTTGTTCGTCCACAGCAACAAATCCCAGCCGGGCAAAGACCACATCTTTTTGAATCAGGGCATGAGTACCGATAATGATCTGTCCGCTTTGGGTTCGGATCACTTCCTTCTGTGCGGCTTTACCCTTGTATGAGCCCCCTTTGAGCAGGATTATTGGTATTTCCAGGCCTTCCAGCAATATTGAGATATTTTGGTAATGCTGTTCTGCAAGAATCTCGGTTGGTGCCATCAAAGCAGCCTGAAAGCCGTTTTCAACTGCCAGCAGCATGGCAAATAGGGTTACAATGGTCTTCCCGCTGCCAACATCACCTTGCACCAGGCGCGACATCTGCTGCGCTGAGCACATGTCATCAAAAATCTCTTTGATAACCCGCACTTGAGCTTTGGTAAGCTGAAAACTCAGCCGAGCTTTCAATGCCCGAGTGAGCAGCTTTTTGTTTTCGAAGAGGATGCCATGCTGATTTTGATTGTGGTGCACGCGATGTCTGGCCCACATAATCTGACTATAGAAGAACTCTTCATAGACAAAGCGGGTACGGCACTGATCGATGCGATCCAGATGCTGGCCAAAGTGCATCATCTGCAAAGCATCCCTGCGTCCTTTGAACTGGTATTTTTCAAGGATATCATCCGGCAGTGATTCATGTACATAGGGCAGAAACTTCTCGAATGTATTAAGGACAATATTACGAATCTGAGCCTGGGAGATCCCTTCGGTGAGGGGATAGATGGGCAGAATAGACCGAGTTTTCCAAAAATCCCCTTCCACATCTTTATCGTCATCAATCAATTCAAAGGAAGGGTGATTCATCTGAAGCTGGGAATTGAACTCGCTTAGCGTACCGCTAAGCCAGATGCGGCGACCGGGCTGGAAAATCTTTTCATATGATGCCGGATAGCTGAACCAGACGCAAACAAGCTTCATCTGAGAATCGTTCACACCCAGATGAAGTATCTTTTTCCCCTTACTGCTACTCCGCACATCAATCCAGGAAATCTCGGCAGTTAAGGAAACCAGATCCCCAACCTGGAGATTCTGCAAGGTGGGATTCAGCAATCTGCTAAGATAGTTGCGGGGGAAAAACTCCAGCACATCCTGCGCTGAGTGAATGCCTAATCTGGCAAGCAACCGCGCACGATGCTCCCCCACTCCCTTAATGAACTTGACTGAAGTGGCCAGAGGATCAGTATTGGTGTTCTTTTGCTCCATGATGTCAAGATGAGCCAGAGCTAAAAGCTGTCAAGCAAGGGTTGAAAGACTGGAGCAAGCCAGAGATTCTGTCGCGGGTGAACCCAAAATGGGATCTACCGGTTTTTCTTCAGGCTATCCAACTGCGGTTTCACATGAATTTCATAGCATTCCGGACAAATGGAATGCGAGAACATGGTATCTGTATGCTCAGAGATGTAACCTTCCACTTCCTGCCAGTAATCTTTGTCGGCACGGATCTTTTTGCAATAGGAGCAGATAGGCAGCAGCTTTTCCAGAGAGCGGATTTGCATTGCCGCTTTTTCCAGTTCCTGACGTTGCTTTTCCATGCGTAGGGCGGATTTTACCCTTTGCACTAATTCCAGGTTTGAGAAGGGTTTACTGATGTAATCCATTGCCCCCAGTTCAAAGCTCCGGGCAAGGGGTTCCATGTTGTCGTCCAGGGAAGCAGCAGTGATCATAATGATGGGGATATTGGTAAGGGTGGGATCCTGCTTGATCCACTCCAGCACATCATAACCGCTGAATCCCGGCATCATGATATCAAGCAGCAAGAGATCCGGAGGATTATGAGTAACCTCCTCCATCATTGTCTTACCGCTGAAGAAAAGCTTCAGGTTTAAATATCCTGCCTGAGTGAGCACAGTTTTTATCAGCTTGAGGTTGATCTCATCATCATCTGCAACATAGATTTTCATATCTTTGATTTCATCGAAGTTATACATTGGAGCCTACCTCTCTTTCTTATGGCTATCAGCATAAATGAACATTTCGTCCAGAGTTTTAAAGCGATTGAACAGTGATACTGCTTCGAGTAGCTGTTTATCCTGGGACACAGTTATCTTGTAAGCTTCCAGATCACCATGAACTTTTCTTACCAATTCGCTTTTGATGGTGTTTTCGATGTAAGCGCGGGAGCTATCCAGATCAGCCATTGTATAAGTGATATCCTGAGTTTTGGCATAGGTGAGGAAATCCTGCATGATCCGGTCAGTAATCTCAGGATTCTTTGAGATATTGTGGTTGTGATCGATCAGATAATCAACTGCAAAGTTGAAGAAGACGTTTTTGCGTCTGAGATCAGCAGAAAACAGGGTCAAAAAGTCATTTTCCACCACGATGTCAGGAGTAATGCCACCGCCACCGTAGACCTCACGGTTTTGAGAAGTGTAATAAACCTTATTGTGGTTTTCCTCATCCTCTTTACTCAATTCGTCTTCGCTGACCTCTTGTCCTTTAAGTCTTTTATCATTGCTCATCTTGTGGATGCAGCGACCACTTTTGATGTAGTAGTAAGAAGTGGTAACCTTGATGCCATTGCCATTTGAAAGGGGCATCAATTGTTGCACACTGCCTTTACCAAAGGTATTTTTCCCTACCACAAGCCCTTTGTCCCAATCCTGGAGACTGCCGGCAAAGATCTCGGATGCAGATGCGGAAGCTTCATTTACCAGAACGATAATGGGATATTCCCTGGGCTTGGTGTTATAGCGAGTATAGAGAGCATCCTGGCGAGTGCGTCCCTTGGTTTCCACCACAAGCTTGTTTCCACCGATAAACTCGTTCACGGTATCCACTGCCTGATCCAGCAAGCCACCGGGATTGAAACGAAGATCCACGATCAAACCGTTGATGCCTTCCTCTTCCAGAGATTGCAAAGCGCTACGTAGCTCGGTAACTGTGTTTTCATTGAACTGACTGATGCGCAGATAACCCACGCCATTATCCATTTTAAAGCTGTAAGGAACGCTTTTGATCTTGATCACTTCGCGCACAATGGTAAAATCTATGGGGTTGGCGTTACCGGGACGAGATATGGTGATCACAACCGTGGAACCGACATCCCCGCGCATATGTTTGATTGATTCATCCGTGCTAAAACCTACAATGCTTTTCCCATCTACCTTGATGATGCGATCTCCAGCTGTGATCCCCATGCGAAAAGCTGGAGTGCCTTCAATGGGAGAGACTACGGTTATATAATCCCCAATTTTGTCGATTTGGATACCGAGCCCGCCAAATGAGCCCTTGGTGCTGGTAGTGAAATCCTTGAATTCATCTGAAGTAAAATAGGTGGTATGAGGATCTGTGGACCCCAACATCCCTTTGATGGCTGCTTCAATCAGCTCTTCATCCGAAAGCTCGGTAACATAATTCTGCCGGAGTTTCATCAGGACTTCGCTGAAGATCTGTAGTTGATTGTATACGTTGCCGGATCCCGGTCTTCCCTGGGCAAAAGCGTTTGTGGCAATCAAGAGTAGTGTGGCGGTAAGTATCCACACTCCCATGATTGTGAACAGGGCTGTGCGTTGTTTCTGCTTCATGCTATGTTCTCCTAACAGAATTTTAAAGCCCGAAGAATCTCTTGATGCAAGTCCTCCGGTGCTTTTGATCCATCAAGAACCAGATATCTGGATGCCTGTTTTTTGGCAATAAATAAAAACTGCTGCCTTACTTTTTGGTGGAAAGAGATATCTTCCAGCTCCAGGCGGTCCAGATTGCGCCCCTTGATCCGCTCCAATCCCTGTTCAACTGGAAGATCCAGCAAAATGGTGAGGTCAGGAACAGTGTGAAAGGTAGCATAAGCGGTTAGAGTATCAATGATCTCATCATCCAGATCCCGGGCTGCTCCCTGATAGGCATAGGTGCTATCATAGTAACGGTCACAAATCACAATCTTTCCTGCTTCAAGAGCAGGAATGATCAATTCTCCGGTGTGCTGGCAACGCGACGCGTTATAGAGCAAGAGCTCGGTTTCGGGAAGCATTTCCCGGCAGGCAGGATCCAACAAAATCCTGCGGATGGCTTCGGCAATCGGAGTACCACCTGGTTCCCGGGTTTTGAGATAAGGGATTTCCTGGCCTTGCAGAAACGCTTCCAAAAGCCGCACCTGTGTGCTTTTCCCGCAGCCTTCAATGCCTTCGAATGTGATAAATTTGCCTCGCATATCGCCTCACTGGTTACAGAATTGTATCGTGCAGATAATGCAGATCATCCCGTGAAGGATTATCAATCAGATAGTGTGCACCCCGGCTTTCCTTCCTTGAAAGGGCACTACGGATTACCGATGCGGCGATCACTGCCATATTTCGGGTTTCAACTACTTCACGGCGGACAGCATTATGCTGATAGAAGTTATTAATCTCGTTGTAGATGTTTTCCATGCGGGATAGAGCATACTTCAGCAAGCGCCGGGAACGTCTGATCCCCACATAGCCTTGCATAATGGTGCCGATGATTTCCCGGTTATGGCTGATAATCACCCATTCATTCTCGTTAAAATCTCCCATAGTACGCCAGGACGGTATTTTTGGGAATTCCACATATTCATCCATGCTGGGATGATTTGCAGCGTTATAGGCTACCACCAGGGCTTCCAGAAGCGAGTTTGAAGCCAGACGGTTGGCTCCATGCAGGCCTGTACACGCCACTTCTCCAGCAGCAAAGAGATTACGGATATCGGTTCTGCCGTCAATCGTGGAAATCACTCCTCCACAGAAATAATGCGCTGCCGGAGCCACTGGTATGGGTTCAACAGTGAAATCAATGCCGCGTTCCTGCAGCCGGTTATCAATATAAGGAAAGTGCTTTTTTAGCTGCTCCTTGGGGACTTTGGTGGCATCCAGCCAGCAAAACTTCTCCCCCCTGCGCTTCAGTTCGCTGTCAATAGCCCGGGAAACGATATCACGAGGTGCTAAACTGCTTTGGGGATGATAATTTTCCATAAAGGAACTGCCGTCAATCAACCGTAATTGTGCACCTTCACCCCGCAGAGCTTCTGAGATCAGGAAGGTTTCTCCCTCCGGACTCCAGAAGGCAGTAGGGTGAAATTGTACAAACTCCATATTGGCAAGTCTTGCTCCAGCCAGTCTGGCCATTGCCATTCCATCGCCTGTGGAAACATCCGGGTTTGTATTGTGGCTATAGATCTGAGCAGCTCCACCCGTTGCCAGCATGGTTTTACGAGCTTTGAACACGTCTACCAGATTGCTGGCAGAATCCAATACATAAGCCCCCCAGCACGATACTCCCGGAATGAAGCCATCATCATTTGTTACATGGTGCTGGGTGATCAAATCCACCGCTATCCGGTGTTCGTAGATATCAATGGCCTTGTTTGCAATGCACTGCTGGATCAGAGCGTCCAGAATCTGATGACCTGTACTATCAGCAGCATAGGCCACCCGGCGATGCGTATGCCCACCCTCCATAGTGAGAGAGAGGTTTTCCAGCCTGCGGTCATAGCTATCATCGCGACGGGTAAAATCTGTGCCAAGATCCACCAGGTACTGGATCAACTTTGGCCCCTGTTCAATGATCTGGCGGATCACTTGCTTCTTGCCCAGTTCAGCTCCGGCATTGAAAGTATCCTCAATGTGTTCTGCAAAGGTATCTCCAGCATCCAGAACAGCGGCAATTCCGCCCTGGGCGTACTCCGTGTTACAATCATTGAGGTTACGTTTGGTAACTACAGCAACCTTGCCTTTCGTAGCAGCCTGCAGGGCAAAAACCAGGCCAGCTATTCCGCTGCCTAAAACCAGGTAATCATATTCGTATGTCATTCTTCATCCTTAATGGGGATTTGCACACCCATCACGATGGCATCCTCGGGTGGTGTATGGTAGTAGTTCTTACGATAGCCCAAAGTCTGAAAACCCATCAGGTGATAAAGGGCAATCGCCTTGAAATTGGACTTTCGCACATCCAGATAGAAATACTGGACTCCGCAATTGATCAAGAACTGCATGCTTTTATGTAGCAGATACTTGCCATAATCTTCCCCTTGGTAAGAGGGGTCGATTGCAAAATTGATAATCACTGCCTCATCTGCAGCAGTGTGGTAGAAAATGTATCCGATCAGCTTTTGCTCCATGAACAAAACCCAGGAGTTTCGGCACAGAAAGTCCGTGAAAGCTTCTTTGGGCCAGGGGTCAACGAAAGCGCGTCCCTCGATCTCACAGATAGCCGGAAAGTCTGATTCCTGAACTGGCCGGATATCGAGCTTCATTGCTGCCTACATCTTCTCTGGTGCCGATATCCCCATCAGGTCAAACACAATCGCCATCACTGTCTTGGTGCTTTCCAACAGCATCAGTCTGGCCTGAGAGAGTTCCTTGGATTTGGGGCTCACGATCTGATACTTCGCGTAATAGCGGTGAATCATGGCAGAGAGATCTTCCAGATATGTGGCAAGACGATGAGGTTCCCTATGCACGGCAATCAGGGTCAGCAACTCAGGCAGATCGGCGAGTTTCTGGATTATTGCCAGTTCTTCGGTCTTATTCAGCTTTTGCACAAGTTCCTTTTTAAAGCTCTTGGGCCACACTTTATCCTTGCGGGCTTTCTTGATAATGCTGCAGATACGGGCATGGGCATACTGGCAGTAATATACGGGGTTCTCATTGTTCTGCTTCAGTGCCAGCTCCAGATCAAAGTTCAGATGCGCATTGGCTTTTCTGGCAATGAAGAAATAACGGGCAGCATCTTTGCCAACTTCATTGATCAGATCGTCCATAGTTACGATCTTGCCTGCGCGCTTGCTCATCTTTACCCGTTCTCCGCTTTCAAAGAGGTTTACCTGCTGCAGGAAGATGATTTCCAGCATACTATCATCATAACCCATAGCTTTAAAAGCAGCTTTGATGCGGGGCACATAACCATGATGATCAGGGCCAAAAACATCTATCAGGGTGGTAAATCCCCGCTGGATCTTGGTAAGATGATATGCCAGATCTGGAACAAAATACGTGATAGACCCATCGGATTTCATCAGAACTCTATCCTTATCATCGCCATATTTACTGGAAGCAAACCAGATTGCATCTTCTTTCTCGAAAGTACAGTCCGCTTCCGTAAGATAGGAAAGCACTTCCTCCACAACGCCTTCAGCGCGCAAAGTCTTCTCCGAAACCCAGCCCTCAAATACCACTTCAAAGCGTTCAAGGGACGTTTTCTGCATCTCCAGAAGTTCATTCAATGCAAATTCCTTCAAGTGTTCGATGCGATCCTTTTCGGTCATCATAAACACCCTTACGCCCTCTGCTGCATTCAATTTCTGTGCCAGATGCTTCACGTATTCGCCATGATAAGCTTCATAAGGAAATTCACCAATGTTATCGCCTTGCAGTTCCCGCAAGCGCAACTCCAGGGATTCTGCCAGAATATCCACCTGATTACCGGCATCATTGATGTAGAACTCACGAGTGGGAGCATAACCCACGCGTTTCATCACCCGGTAGAGAGTATCGCCAAATGCCGCAGCTCGGGCATTTACAATGTTTAAGGGACCCGTGGGATTTGCCGATACAAACTCCAGCAAAACCTTTTCTCCCTGCCCAAAATCTTGCTCGGAAAAACTGGAACCAGTTCCCCTGATATCCCAAAAGATTCGTTGAAAAAACGCTGGAGAGAGATAGAAATTGATAAAACCAGGGCCAGCAAGTTCCACCTTCTTGTAATCCTTATTCTTCTTGAGCTCTTTGATCAGAATATCCGCCAAGGCTTTGGGCGATTTCTTGTTCTCTTTGGCCAGAATCATTGCGCAGTTTGTGGAGTAATCCCCATGTTCAGTGTTGTTGGGAGTCTCCACTGAAAACTCTTTTTCAAAGCTCAACTCCAGGCGCTCAAGGCATTCGGTGATATGAGTATGGATGATTTCCTTGATCATTGTTTGTCCTCGTCAGGATTTCTTGTTTTAACTTTCTCAAACAGGTCGTCTATCTTGTAATAATCCCTGGTTTGCGGTAAAAAGATATGCACGATCACATCTCCCAGATCAATCAGGATCCACTGTGCGTTCTCCACGCCCTCTTTGCTAAGCACACTCAGGTGGTTTTCCTTGGCCATGTCAATCAGATGACTGGCAATGGCTTTGTTGTGCAAATCCGCATTACCTTCGCAGACCACGATTACATCTGTGTAATCCGTTTTCCCTTGAACTTCGTAGCTGCGGATGTTCTCGGCTTTTTTCTCCTTGAGCCATTCGATGATGGCCTGGTATTTGATATTGTCCTGCAATATCTCCTCCACTATGTCATTTGATGTAGGTTTCATAATCCCGTCCCACAATGATATCAAACTCAGCACTGTGGAACTCGTTCATTGCGCTTGTCCAGCGCTGAATCCCGGTCATTTTTTGCAATCTTTCCAAATCTTGTTTATCGCCCTTACGCATCACGATAATGGATTTGTCATATATTGGTCGAGGAGTATCTCCCAAACTAACTACTTCGATATTTTTGTGCGACATCGCGGCTGCAAACTCTGAAGCCAGCTGTTCATAACCGCAGCCATTCAGGATCACCACCTTGATCGCTGGCAATTGGTCCTCGCTATATCCATCACTGGCTGTCTTCCTGTTTATTGAGCGATAGTACAAGCCTACCGCCAAAGCAACTATAACAACCGCAAGGATTAAGAACCAACTGCCCCGCTTTGAAGACCACTTTTTCCCAGAGGGCTTTGTTGTCAAATCTATCTGTTCATCCATTGTCATTCATCACCCTTAGAATTGCATCCCTCAGCTTGTTAAATGTACTCTCAAAGGCCTCTGGGATTACCCGTTCTCCCCCAATTACACTCATGAAATTGCTATCCGCATTCCAGCGCGGTACCATATGGATGTGCACATGCTCGGCAATCCCAGCTCCCGCCGCACTGCCCAGATTGATTCCAATATTGATCCCCTCTGGATGATAGGCAAGTTTAAAGGCTTTTTCACATACTCGGATCAGCTCTGTTACTTCCTGCCAGGTCTGCAAATCAAGATCATTCAATGCACTTTTATGCACATAGGGCACGATCATCAGATGACCATTATTGTAGGGATAACGGTTCAACATGATATAGCTGAACTTCGCCCGATACACGATCAGGTTTTCCTGATCCTGCTGGCTGGCCATAGCCCGGCACATCACGCAATCATCGGGTTTTTCACCCAGGATGTAATCTATCCGCCAAGGCGAATACAGATATTTCTTAGTCATAATCCTCTTCATCAATCACTTTACTGGCAAAATCCAGGATTTCCCGATGTTTGATGTAGCTGTCGATCACCACATTGTGTCCCATTAAGATACTGTGATCGCTGATAATCGAGTGTTCCACGTAGCAATTGGGACCCAATTCCACACCTTCACTGATCGTGGTTTTACCCTTCAAGACGCAGCCCTGTCCGATCTCCACATCTGCTTCGATGATCACATCATCGCCGATATAGATCGTTGCTGGATTATGCATCATAACCCCGTTGTTCAGCCATTTTTTGCGAATCTTATCTACATACACATCTTCCAGATAGGCAAGCTGTTCCTGGGAGTTTACTCCGGATACCTCCATCAAGTCTTCCAGAATCAGGTTTGCCACTCTCTCCCCCGCCTGGTAGAGAATGCTAAGAGTATCGGTGAGATAATACTCCTTCTGTTCGTTGTCATTTTTGATCTGGGCAAGAGCTTCAAAGAGCCTGGCTTTATTGAAACAATAGATACCGGTATTAAACTCACCGATTTTACGTTGCTCCTGAGAGGCATCTTTATATTCCACAATCCCACAGATGTTTCCTTTATCGTCGCGCAGCATCCTGCCATATTTCCCGGCATCGTCCAGAACTGCAGTTAAAACTGTTGCAGCAGCTCCACTATTATGATGCTCCTGATACAGCTTGCCCACAGTCTCCTTGCTCAATAGTGGGACGTCCCCACACAAAATCAGCACATCCCCCTCAAAGCCTTTCAAGCTGTCTTCGGCCATTTGTACAGCATGCCCGGTGCCCAGTTGCTCCTTCTGTTCCACAAAGCATAACCGATCGTCTTCATTCAGGCATGATATCACTGTATCCTTTTTCCAACCCACAACCACTGCTACTTTTTCACAATCCAGAGCCAGGGCTGTATCGATTACTCTCTGAACCATCGGTTTATCGGCAAGGGGAAAGGTAACTTTGGCACGCTCAGATTTCATCCGGGTACCCTTACCAGCAGCAAGAACTATCGCTGCAAGTGTATTCATTTATCTCCTCCAGGTGAGCTGAGGTCATTTAGCAGCTCACGCATAGTCTTGTGTAATAATGGGTGCATTTGCTCCGGGATTAGTTCACAGAGCAGTTTCAAGGTAAACTCCCGGTTATGCATATCATAGTGTGGAATCACCAGATCATTGTAGTTCAGCACCTGATCTCCAGCCAATAAGATGTCGATATCAATATTCCGTGGCCCCCATTTGAAACTACGCATACGTCCCATGACATGCTCAATGGTCTGGATCCTAATCAATAGCTCTTCCGGATTAAAGGAGCTTTCCAGTTCCAAGACCTGATTGAAAAAATCGTCTTGATCCTCATAACCATAGGCCTTAGTTTGAGCTAGTGATGATTTGCGGAGAATCTTCACCGATTTGAGAGCACCAACCTTTTGGATAGCGGTCTCAATCTGTTGCTGCGGATTATTCATGTTGGAGCCCAAAATTATGTGGTAGATCATGCTCTGCACCTGGAAAGTTCTACTTCAACGCTTCTGAGGCTGCCCTGAATCGCCACCGAGGGTTTCTGAATCCAGATCACTACTCTATCCAGCAGGGAGTAACCCGCCAGCAGCTTATCCGCTATGGTATTGGCACAGCTCTCCAGCAGATGAAACTGCTGACCTTCCATAACTTCCCGGATGTCCTCATAAACCCTTGTATAATCCACGGTATCTTCCAGGCTACGTATTGATCCATCCATAGCCTCATTGGTATAAAGGCAAACCGACACAATGAAGCGTTGCCCCAGACGACGCTCTTCTACATGGACCCCATGGTAGCCATAAAACACCATTTCATTCAGTCGAATCTTCAATTTTCCTCGCTATCTCAACTTTGATTTTGCTCCCCAAACGACGGTCACAAAACCTTAATATAAAGAAACTAAACGCCATCCCTGCAAAAGCAAAAATAATGCTGGGCAATTCTGCCAGCCAGATGCTGGCCAGTATGAAACCCAAAAAGAGCATAACTACCGGCATCCCAAAGATCAACATACTAGCCATCAGCCTTCCCTGCGCGGAAATCTCCAGTTCTACTCTATCTCCTACCTGCAAGGGTAATTCACTCTGGAGATGAAATACCGCCGGAGTGCTTTTGGAAAAACACATTCCCCGCATGGCACAGGATTTGCAGCCTCCACCACGTTGGATTTCCACACTGACCTGACTTCCAGCGACAGCGCTGACTATCCCGGTATCCTGCTGTTGTTCTTCAGTCATCAATTACTTCCCTTGATCCTGGCAATGATGTTGCTACTGGAAAGGCCTTCGCTGAAACTCAGACTGCGAACTTCACCACCCGCTGCCAGTACCAGATCGGAGCCTACGATATCCTGAACCTGCCAATCCCCACCTTTTACCAGGACATCAGGTTGCAAGGCCTTGATCAATTCATAAGGTGTGTCTTCATCAAAAATACATACAAAATCCACTGCCTCCAAAGCAGCTACCACAATGCTGCGTTCGCTTTGGGGATTGATGGGGCGGGAATCCCCTTTCAATCTGCGCACAGAGGCATCGCTATTGAGACCCAAAACCAGCACATCCCCCAATCTTCGCGCTTCTTCCAGATACAGTACATGCCCTGCATGCAGGATATCAAAACAACCATTGGTGAATACCACTTTCTGTCCCTGACCTTGCAGCTGGCTCAAAGTGATTTGCATGTTTCTTTGGTCCATGATCTTATCGCACAGCATGAATATACTCCAGAATCTCTTCTCTGCTGGCGCTGGCCGTGCCCATCTTCCCACACACCACACCTGCGGCCTGGCTGGCCAAATCCGCTGCTTCAAATATACTGGCCCCAGCG
The DNA here is from genome assembly GCA_023230025.1 of Candidatus Cloacimonadota bacterium. Classification (GTDB taxonomy): domain Bacteria; phylum Cloacimonadota; class Cloacimonadia; order Cloacimonadales; family Cloacimonadaceae; genus UBA5456. Next base: position 17,006 of record JALNYD010000025.1, read on the forward strand.
GCATATGCCAGACTCAATGCACTAATCACTGTATCCCCCGCTCCCGAGACATCAAACACTTCACGGGCTGAACTGGGCAGATGTTGAGGTTGTTGATCAACCGAGAACACATACATCCCTTTGGATCCCCTTGTAACGACAAGATGTACGAGTTCCATCTTTTGCAAAAGCTGCCTGGCTGCAGCAAAAAACTCATCCTCAGTTTCAAAGTGTTGCCCCAAATTGCTCTGAAGTTCCAGGAAATTTGGTTTAAAAATATCCACTCCAGCGTAAGCAAAGAAGTTCTTCTGTTTGGGATCAACGCTTACCCGCACTTGATGGTTCTTACAAAATGCCAGAGTATCCCGGATCAGCTCCGGACTCAGCAAGCCCTTGTTGTAGTCCTCAATGATCAGGACGTCGCTATCTCTGAGATGTCTCTGCAGCTTTGCCAATACTTTTTCGCGCACTGAGGGATTGATATAGTGGGTATCTTCGTGGTCGATCCGCACAATCTGCTGATTCGCCGCTCCGATTCTGGTCTTAATCGTGGTTTTTCGGCTTTCGTCCCTGATCAATCCGGAGGAATCCAGCTTGCTGCTGATAAAGAGTTCTTGCATTCTGCTTGCGTTTGGGCCATTACCAATCACTCCAATCGCCATCACTTTAGCTCCAAGCGAAGCCAGATTCAAGGCCACATTCGCTGCTCCGCCCAAACGGTACTCTTCCCGGTTGATTTCAATGATGGGCACTGGAGCTTCGGGAGATATTCTCTGCACCTTGCCCCATTGGTAGCTATCCAACATCATGTCGCCAAGCACCACTACATTCAGCTCTGAGAATCCAGCGCAAAGCTCCTTTAAATCATTGATCCTGAGCATCAGCCACCCCCAGGGGGTAATTTCCAGTAAAACAAGCGTAACAATAGTCCTCAGCTTCTGATACACTGGATCGCAAGCCTGTCATATCAATATGTTTGAGGCTATCTACTCCGACCGCTGCTTGAATCTCCTCCAGTGATAAACGGTTTGCCGCCAATTCATCTGCAACAGGAGTATCAATCCCGTAGTAACAGCTATACCGCACCTGCGGACTGCCGATTCTCAGATGAATCTCTTTGGCTCCAGCCGCTTTGATCAGTCGCACAATCTTCCCGATGGTTGTTCCCCGCACAATGCTATCGTCAATCAATACGATGGCTTTACCCCGGAAAAAGTTCGGCAGCACATTGAACTTTTGCCGCACACTTTCATCCCGTATGGTCTGTTCCGGTTTGATAAAGGTTCTCCCGATATAGTGATTCCGAATCAATCCCAACGAGAGGGGAATCCCCGATGCATTGCTATAGCCCAAACCGATGAAATTTGATGAATCCGGTACTGGAACCACATAATCC
>JALNYD010000255.1 GCA_023230025.1 Candidatus Cloacimonadota bacterium
TAAAGAAAAAAGCAGAAAAAGCTCAGAAAGACAAAGAAAAACCCTTGGAAACCAGCCATGATGAAGCTATACAAGAAGAGCACCCTGTTGCTGAAGAAGTAGTGGCAGTTCAGGAGACCACAGTAGTTGAAGAAGCTCCAGTAGTTGAAGAAGCTCCAGTAGTTGAAGAAGCTCCTGTAGTTGAAGAAGCTCCTGTAGTTGAAGAAGCTCCAGTTGTGGAAGAAGCACCTGTAGTTGAGGAAACTCCTGTTGTTGAAGAAACTCCTCAAGCCGAGGAACCCGAGATTCCCGAAGCAGAAGAAGAGCCTAAGCAAGACTAAATGATTAACCAAAACATAGAAGTGACGCCTCGTAAGGGGCGTCATTTCCTTTTAGAATGGCATTTATGGATTCCTGTGCTGATCCTGGCATTCGTAACAGCGATCTTCCGGCTCTATCCTCTGGATATGCAAATCCAAACCTACTATTTCAAAGATTCCTGGCATCTTGGCAAGCTGCCCCTATGGCAGTTGATTTATCGTTATGGAAATCTTCCTGCTCTGCTGGTAGCGATCCATAGCCTGTATGGTTTGGCCAGAAGTTTCGGCAGCTCAAGGCGGTATAGGATTAAACGGAAACTGTATCTCTATCTGGTATTGGTATTGGTAATCGGCCCTGGACTAATCGTGAATAGTCTGCTCAAGGATCATTGGGGACGTCCCCGTCCCAGAGACCTAATCGAGTTTGGGGGAGATTATCGCTATGAAGAGCCTCTGACCTATGATCCAGCTTCTCCTGGGAAATCTTTCCCCTGTGGGCATGCAACTATGGGCTTCTACTTCTATGCAGTGGCTTTTGTATATGGCATCAGGAAAAGAAAAGCCTGGAGTGCGTGCGTGATGGGTGCAACAGCCTATGGCAGCCTGATCGGTTGGGTAAGGATGATTCAAGGTGGACACTTCGCCAGCGATGTAATCTGGGCTGGCTCAATCATATATCTATGCAGTTGGCTGCTGTGGAAATTGATGAAGATGGATCACGAGCCCCTTTATCTTAGAGATGCTAGCTCAGGATCCCTGAAAACGTGGCACAAAATGCTTTTTGTAACTATCGGACTGGTGATAGCAACCGCCGTTAGTCTGGCAACTCCTTACAGTACTTCACAGAATCTGCAACCAACTCCTGATCAGAATTATCATTTGGAGATATCCATCCGGGATGCCAATATTGAGCTTGGGTTTTCCGATTCCTTGTTCGTCAGCAATCAGGCTCAGGGCTTTGGGTTCCCTTCATCGAAGGCAAGATTGAGAACCTCCAGCTCTCGTGATTCGCTGAGTATAGTGCAGAATCTGCGCGGATTTTTCACAGAGCTTGATGCCGACATCCGGGTGATCGTTGATACTCTGCACTGTGAGAGCATGCTTCTGAGTCTCGATGAGGGGATTGTGCTGCTGGATTTGCCCGAAACCTTTCAGGATAGAATTATGGTTCAAACATCCCAGCTTGATGTGCCCCATCCACAAATTGTCCGTTCCGATGACTCTGCCAGGTTCAGGATCAACAGCCCGGTGCTTAAGCTAAAAAACAAATAATGCTGGACAGAATTGGGCAGTCCCTCAGATTGCACCAAAACATATTAAGGAAGTGAACACGATGAAAAAGGGACTTATCGTTCTTCTAGTAATTCTCTTGATAATACTCGTTTTTGCCGGCTGGTTTATCGGCAGATACAACACCATACAAAGAGAAAAAGTGACTGTTGAAACAGCCTGGGCTCAGGTTGAAAACGTTTATCAAACCCGCTATGACTTGGTGCCAAATCTGGTTAACACCGTGCAGGGGGCTGCTAATTTTGAACGCGAAACACTTACTGCCGTAACCGAAGCCCGTGCATCAATGGGTGGGCAGGTGAACCTGCCTCCAGAAGCCCTTAGCGATCCAACTGCTTTTCAACAATTCCAAGCCAATCAAGCTGGATTATCCAGTGCTCTCAGTCGCCTGATGGTCGTGGTTGAGAAATATCCCGAGCTGAAGGCAAATCAAAACTTCCTCACCTTCCAATCTCAACTGGAAGGTATCGAAAGCCGTATCAGAGTAGAAAGAATGCGCTATAATGAAGCCGCCAAGCTCTTCAACCAGATGATAGTTGTTTTCCCAAACAACATCATTGCCGGGATGATTGGAGCCAAGAGCTTCCAATTCTTCAGCGCCGAAGCCGAAGCTCAAAAGGCACCTACAGTGCAGTTTGACTAATCCAATCTTGATCAGATATATCAAAGCTTCCCTCGGGAGGCTTTTCTTTTTCCCATATATTCAATATACAACTCCGAAACCATGAGGATTCCGGAAAGTGATCCAGACTATTTCTACATAGCTTCTATCACAATAGGAGAAAGGCTTCAGCCTGATTAAGCTGTAAAAATATCTACATGTGTTCATTTTACATTTTGCGCAAGTTCGGTATTTAAGTTATCATTTCTAGTATGAGCAACACGCTTTGAGTAATAACTATTTGTGATTCAGATAGAGTGCTTTAGAAAGCAAGCAGGATTCCTTGCAATTGTGCAATTGTCATCATGATTGAGGGAGGGATCCCTTCAAGGCAGGCCATTTGTGGATAGAGAGATACAAACATCGAGCTTTGTTGATTTATTGCAACAGAAACTTCAGGCTTTTTTTTATTGAATGCACAAAAAGTTGTGGACAGATATTAGCGTGACAGAAAAAGTGCACCGCATGGTGTAATAAAAATGAGAGGTTTAGTGCATGTTTGAGCTGACAACAATGAACTTGGTAGCTGATTTTGTTACCCCAGAACGTTTAAGTTTAGTGGTGCGGGTTGTTCTGATGCTTGCCATCGGATTGCCGGTGATCGGGTTTATCAAAAAGATCCTGGCCCGCATGATCAAAGACCGTTTATCTTTGCAAGCTGAAGTACTGCTCGTAAGAACCGTAACCTATGTTTTCTACTTGATCCTGGCAGTAATGGTTTTGAATGAATTTGGATTCAAGATATCGGCATTACTGGGAGCTGCTGGTGTATTTGGTGTTGCCATAGGTTTTGCTTCGCAGACCAGTGTGTCAAACATCATTAGTGGCATATTCCTGATTTCAGAGAAGCCCTTTGTAATTGGTGATGCTGTAGAAATCGGTGGTACTTTGGGTATAGTGGATTCGATCGATCTGTTATCCATCAAGATGAAGACTTTTGATAATCGTTACGTACGGATACCAAACGAGACCATGATCAAGTCCGAAGTGATTAATCTAACCAGATTCGACATTCGTCGAGCTCAGATTGTCGTAGGAGTAGCCTATAAAGAAGATGTGCGCAAAGTTTTGGATGTATTAAGAGATATTGCCGCAAATATAAGCGGTGCCATGACAGATCCAGAACCCCTGATTCAAGTAGATTCTTTTGGAGATTCCAGCATCAACATCAATTTTGGGGTATGGACTCAAACTTCAAATGCTGTGAACATGAAGACAGAACTGATCATAGCAGTAAAAGAACGTTTTGATAAGGAAGGAATCGAGATTCCATTTCCGCATGTTTCACTATATGCCGGAGAAATATCAAAACCAATAATGGTACAATCTACAACATAGAAAAGGAAGTAAATAATGAGCACAAAACCATTGATCAAAGCAGTCATCTTCGATTTGGATGGCACACTGCTCGATAGTTTAGCTGATATTGCCGGTGCGATGAACAAGACGCTGGCAGATTTGGGATATCCCACACACCCGGTTGATACATACAGAGGTTTTGTGGGTCATGGACAAACCGAACTGATTAGCAGAGCATTGCCTGAAAATCATCGTAGCGCCAAGGACATCAAGAATGCCAGTAAGAAGTTTTGGGATTATTATGATATTGAATGGTATCTTTGCACCAAGACCTTCCCTGGTGTGCTATACATGATTCAATTGGCTGTTGCACGCAAGATCAAGCTGGCAATTCTATCCAACAAGGCACATTATTTCACCAAGAAGATGATTCGTCATTTCTTCCGTGGAGCAATGATTCGTCACACCAAGAATCCCTTTGGAGTCTATAGTGGAGAACAGCCGGATATGCCCACCAAACCAGATCCCACGTTAGCACTGGATTTGGCAAATCGCCTGAAAGTGAAACCGGAACTCGTTGGTTTTGTAGGTGATATGCCTGTAGATATTCAAACAGCCAAGAATGCCGGCATGGTTGCTATTGGTGCAGCCTGGGGATTTAGCAGCAAAGAAGAGCTGAAGGCAGCTGGAGCGGATATGATATTTGATACTCCCACC
>JALNYD010000026.1 GCA_023230025.1 Candidatus Cloacimonadota bacterium
ACCACCTCAATCTCATTAGCTTGCAGATAATCAGACGGATTGACATTGAAATCAATGGTCGATTTATCTATTGAAACGAGAAAGGTCCGGTTATCATAAAGATTATAAAGGCTCTTCCACATTGCTGTTAAGCGTTGTTGCCCATCCAGCAACTGCTCGGTTACGTTCCTTCCATCTTGTGGGGTTCCCGCTAAGTTTTTGCTTCTAAACTGCTCAGGTCCATCTACCCTTAAAATGAGAGCTGCCCCTGTAGGTAAGCCTCTTAACATGGATCGCAATAAGTTTGATACTTCGTTGTGAGTCCATGCTTCATCTCTCTGGAATCTTGGAAGGGTTAACTGACCTAATTCGATTAAGTTAAACCATTTGTATAAAGGTCGGTTGTATGCTTGCATTTTCTATCCTTTCGACAATTATTTCATAGGCCATAAATATCATCTTAGCAAACTTCACTTAAGCAATACACATCAGCTACTTCTTAGAGATCGCTAGTGATTCAAATACTCGTACTTTTCACAATAATCCTTATCTAAAATCAAACAATCATATCAGCATCTTCTGTCAATGAGAAATTACCCAGGCATTCCCCCTAAAGATGTCACTTCCCTCTTGCCTGCTTCATGAAATCCTGAAACAATTCCGTAGTTTAATCCTATCTCGTTCTCCTGGGTTTAGCGCTAGTTCAGCACTACATCACCCCATAATACCCCCGTGGCATGCGGAGATTATGGGGTGATATAGTGGTGAGATAAGGATGAAGCATCGGGTGCGCAGGGTACGTGAAGCGACATCTGCAGTATCGTCACTTGGAACACTGAAGCAGAGATAACTGTCGCATTCCTAATGATTCGTACCGAGGCAATCCCAATCTCCATAGTTTCTGCAATCATTAGTCAGCACGGACTGGCGATAGGGAAAATCGCTGATAATTCCCATTCCCCGAATCACAAAAGAGACTCCGTTATCGACCAAAAATCCGATCAGTTTGCGATCATCGTAACCTCGATCGAACACATAGGTGCCCTTGCCGCAGAATGTTAATGCTGATCAATCCCAAGAGAGTTCTATCGATTTCTTCGGCCAGACCCTCTCTTGTGCATATTGCGGTATAAACGTTCACTGGTTTTTGTCGTCGAAACCTTATCGATCAGCATCCTGGCGATGTTGTTAAGAGAGGGAGATCCGGTTCCACAAAGCCCCATCAGCATATCATAGTAGAACTTTTGCACAGGTCTGGTTTGTCCCTGGCTAACTTTTTTGCAGAACTCTGCTAATTTTACCTTGCACAAAACTGCGGGTTTCATTTATTGTATTACTCATATCGACGCTCCTTTATTGTCGTATTAGTAAACCAACATTATTAGAGGCATCGTTTTTGCAAAGATATATTTAGCAATTCATTAAAATATGTTTTTGTCCCGTTTCCCATCGGTTTTTGGCTGCGTGATACGCTTTCTTTGGAAGTAAAAACTGAATTGAATCATTTTTGCCACTCACCCGTTTTTGAGTTCTATTTAGCGTTATTATCAACTTCTTGAAGTCGCAAACCACAGTTCATAACAGTTTGCTGCCGTCATTATGTGGATAAGTCTGAATCAAGATTCGAGAAAACCAAATCTTGGGACATTAACTGCATCTATATATGTATAAGTCAAGTAGTTATCCACACTAAAGCCCACTTTTTTGGGGGAATGCCTTAAATCTTTGTTTCTGATAACCTGTTGCAATCTCGGAAGCTTGGAAATTATGAAAGGAGAGCAAGAAGAAGGCATGACAAAACAGAACCTGCTTGACGGTTGAAGCACATTTTGGTGCTGATTTTACAGGAAGCCTGTAATATTTAGCTTGACATATTGGCATTACTCATTAGACTGTCTTCCAGATGCAGATATACTGCAATTTTGAGAGGTAAGCATGATCATATCATTCAGTATGCAGAACTTCCGTTCTATCCGAGAAAAAGTGACTCTCGATTTCCGAGCTACTTCCGATAAGCATCAGGAAGAGTATTTCGTTGTAGATATCCCAAAGCCCCGGATGCGGATATTAAAGATTGCGATGATCTACGGAGCTAATGCCTCAGGGAAAACAAGCATACTGCTTGCTTTAGACTTTCTGCGTAAACTCGTGATACAACCTCAACAAGACAAAAATGCAGCCATTGGCATACCAGCTTTTGCGAGGGAAAATCACAAAACCAGTTTTTTTGAGCTTGGATTCTGGTACAAGGATATTGTTTACAATTATCAGCTTAGCATACTTCAGAATGCCATCCAATCTGAGGAACTGTTTTATTACCCCAAGGGTAAACGAGCTGAAGTATTTATCCGAAAACTAACCCCGGGCAAGGGATATGAATACCATTGGAATGAGAAGCTCTTTAAAAAAAGTACCAGAGATGTGCTTGAACTAACCATACAGAACCAAACGATACTGGCGAGGATTGCTTCAATAGAGGATAGCAGTCCTCTACAAGATGCTCATGATTGGTTCCGGTTCAAGCTTCAACCCATTCTGCTACCGAATATGAGTTTGCTGAGATATACAAATGAACTTCTCATTAATCAGGGAACCAACCAAAAGGCCATAAAACAGTTTCTGCTTGATTTGTTAAGTAGGGCAGATTTGTGGATCAATGACATTGATGTAAACGAGGAAGTTGTTGATGCTTCTGATGTGCCAGTTAATATGCCAGTGCATTTCCTGAATCCTCCCAAACCAAATGCTAAGCCAACTTTTATAAAATATGACTTTGGATTTGTGCATAAACTTGATAATGAATCATATACACTGGATATGAAAGAAGAATCGATGGGAACCCAAAGGTTCTACGGTCTGGGTGCCATCCTGCTCAGTTTAATTCGTGGTAGAGTAACAATGCCTATAGATGAAATAGAAAGTTCTTTGCATAATGATCTGCTTTTCCACTTCATCGCCATGTTTTTACGGAACTCCAGGCAGGGGCAGTTGATCTTCACTTCGCATAATACAGCTCTGTTAAATGAGAAAGCGATTACTCGCAGGGATTGCATCTGGATTACAGATCGCAAATCAGATGGTAGCACGGAGCTAACCCCTGTATCAGATTATCCCGTCAGAAAGGAGCATGCCATCGATTCTCTATATCGAAAAGGTTTGCTTGGGGGTAAGCCGAACCTGGGCAGCAATGAATTGTGAGGTGATAGGTGGCAAAGCCAAGAAGTAAGAATACAAAACCCTTCAAACAATCCATCTTGATTATATGCCCGGGTGAGATTGAACAGGGGTATATCCAATCATTGAAGAATGACAGGTATCATGGTTTGTCAATATCGATTGAGCCGAGACTTGGGAAGGCTGACGCATTTGAAAAAGTGTTTAACCTGTTGCAGCAAGAATATTTTGGCGATGCTCAAGTAACCTGTTTCTATGTGAACGATATGGATGCAATAATAAAGCAAGATAAGCTGAATAGATATCAGAATCTAAGAAAGAACGCATTGAAGGCATCGAGAGGAAAGCTAACCATGATAGAATCCATGCCATGCATTGAGTTTTGGTTTCTCTTGCACTTCATTTATACCACAAAATACTATCCCAGCTATGACAGTCTTTTAAATGTTGTTCGTGGTAACATACCCGATTATGAAAAGAATAAACCATGGGCTAAAAAGATATATGCCTTCTTGCGCGATAGAACTAACACTGCCATAAAACATTCAAAAGAGTGCATGCACAATAAACAATCCTGTGAAGGGGCTTGCTCATTTACAAATATGCATGAATTGATCGAACAGCTTGATGAGCTAATGTCGAAAAACAGTAGTTCAAGCTAAGCATCTTGCGAAGGTCTGGTATCAATCGGGAGAAAAAGTGGTTGAGCGGCTTCCTGATACCTCAGATGAGACAGAGGGAGTATATTAGAGGAGTGACATATCATTCCCGACTAGTCGAGAATCCAGTGTTCTACCTATGGCCCTCATTGCTTCAGCTCGGTTTTAGCTCGGCATCAGCCCCTGATTCCCCCGTGTCACGTGGTGAACATGGGTTGAAGCCGAGCCAAAACTGAGCCAGAGTCAAGAGGAGGGATCAGGGATGCAGCATTGTTGCATCACTCCGCATAGGCTTTGCGGCACAGTCTGAAACCGTAGTTATTATGTCTGTACTGAGCAGCCGCACAGGATCGGTAAGACATCCTGTTTGACATCAAGGGCAAGGTCCAATTTCCGCCTCTGCCCACGTGATATAATCCGGTTTCGGGTCCGGTGGGTGAGTCAATGGGAGAATTGCTGTAATAATCAGATCCCATCCAATCCCACAGCCATTCCATGATGTTGCCTGTCATGTCATAGATTCCCAGTCCATTTGGTAGTTTTTGTCCTACGGGATGAGTAGTGGAATATGCATTGCCTTGATACCAGCCCACTTCTCCGGCGTCATCAGATCCGCTGAACAAATAATCAGGATCATTGGTGGCTCCACGTGCGGCATATTCCCATTCCGCTTCAGTGGGCAGGCGGTAACCATCTGCCTCCCAGTTACATATCACCGCATTCCAGGTGGCATTATCGGTTGTAGGCACGATCCCCCAAGCCAGGGGATTGGTACTGCCATTAATTGTATAGACCGGTTGCAAATTTTCAAGCAAGCTTCTGAGATTGCAGTATTTAAGCATACTGTACCAACTGACTTTGTAGATTGGATGATTCGGTCCATTGCCATTACTCAGATCCGACACATTCCCCATCAGAAAGATATACTCAGCTTGGGTAACTTCATATTTTCCAATGAAGAAGCCATTCAGACTAACGGTGTGGGTGGGCAGTTCGTTATCATTTCCTTCTCCCACCGTTCTGCCCATGGTGAAGGTTCCGGAGGGAACATAGACGAATTGTTCAAGGTTAACTGGGGCCAGATGAAACACTGCAGTACTGATTTCAGATGGGAACAAATCATCCATATAGGCACGTGCTTTGAGGGTAGCGGAGCTTTGCAGGGTTATTGGTCCTGTGTAAAGAGTTGAGCTTTGCGTGGGATCACTGTCATCCAGAGTGTAGAAAATGGAGGCTCCGGGAATGAGCGAGCTAAGGCTCACTTCAGGACAGGTATGGAAATTTCCGCCATCGGGGCTGATTACTGGTTCAGCTAAAACACCCCAATCTGCGTGATCATCGGCAATAATCTTCACCCTGTATTGATCTCCCACAAAGTCAATCGCTTCCGCACCGGCATCCCAGATGATATGTTTCCCGATCCCGGGGAGGACGTTTTCGCCGCGATCTCCAGAAAGGAGTTCAGATTGAGGTTGATAGGCAAAGCTGGCTCCGCCGTCCAGGGAGATCAATGGCGTGATCTCGCAGGAGTTCAGATTCCGATCCTCCAGATTGTAGGTGATATCTACAAGTTTGCTGCCATCACTGCGCTGAGTTGCGTTAATGTTCGAGACCAGAGGTGGATAGAGCACTGCCGGTACTCGGCTGAGCTCGAAGGAATCCCAATGCAGGTATTTGTTTATGCCGTTGTACTGAGTTTCCAGTTTGAGTCGCACATGGCTGGCATAACCGGGAACAGTCATACGCACTTCAGTCCAGGCATTGGTGTTCAGCTCAAACTCCTGCCAGTTGTTCCAGGCGCTACCATCGTCAAATTCCAGACAGTAGCGATAGGTATCGATTGATCCGGTAAGGTTGCGGCTATAATAATAAAACCCAAGGGTATAGGTATATTCCACATTGAGCTCGATACTATCAAAGGTGAGCGAGTGAAGCTGACTATCAACATCCCAACTGGCCCAATACCACTGACCGGTGTGTGCCAGGGCACCGCCAACATCCAGGTTTCTGGGCCCCCACCAGATTTCCCGATATGGCTGAGGTTCACTTGTATAGTTCCAACTATCTCCAGTTTCAAAACCCTGGTTTATCACTACTTCAGCCTCTGAGACACAAAAGATGCAGAGCAGGAGCAACAGACAAATAGTCGTTTTCTTCATGGTTGAACTCCTTTCAGGCTGGCTTTTGCTTTGCCCCAACTGATCTTCATTTCTGAGCATCTTTGCAGCAGATCCTCCATGGCCGATGCTGATTCACGGCTATCGTTCTTATATGCCACCACCCGGTAAAACATCCGATCCGGAAGGGTAGTGACATTATGGTGTGTGAAGGAGGTGGTCAGGCTGTTCCCCAAAAACTGGTAGGACTCTTCGTCCTGATCAGGAGTATCATTAAATAAAACGATGTATCCATCGGGTGTGATGGGCATGCTTGATGGCGGTTCTGTGATGGTAACAGGATCCCAGGAAATGATTGCATCCTGCTCACTTATGACTTCTACGGTCACGTTTTCAGGGGACATGGGTAGAGCATAGAGAATGCTAAAGAATTGATTTGAAGAGCTGGAACTGCAATTGCCAAAGCTATCGCGGGCGAGTACCAGCACCTTGGTGGTTCTGGATTGGCTGTGGGGCAGGAGCCAGCTATAGGTGCCGGAATTGGCAAGTCCTTCAGCCAGATCTTGATAGCTTAATCCCCCGTCGATGCTGTAACTCAGGGAGATTGGATCGATTGAGAAATTGTCGTCTGAGGCAGACCAGAGGATGAGTCTGCTTTCGCCAATGAACCACTCTTCACCTCCCAGGGGGCTGAGAAGCTGGAGCTGAGGATCAACGGTATCCATGGAGAAATCGCCGCTGGCTTCAGACGAGCTAATGGCCGGGCAAAGGCAGATAAAAAAGATAAATAGAGCAGTAATGAACAAGCGTTGCATTTCTACCTCCAATTAATGTTTGACCAGCCTTATCAAACAGGGAATTGTGTCAATATTATTCTCGATGCGCATGAGAACAGGTTTTGTGGCTCTTTGAGCGAGAATGTTCCTGGATGGAATGACAAGTGCCCAAAGTAAAAGTTCGCGGGAAGTCAATAAGCCGGATTCTGTAATCCCGGACAAGCCGGAACCGATGTCTATCCCTCTGGGCCAAAACTCGCGCTTTGGCTCAAGCTGCCTACCCGAAAGCGGTTTGGGCTTAACCATAGCTTTCCTATTTGGCATTGCACCGGATAAGGCATTCCTGGCTACCGCTGTCACCAGCGGTACCGGTGGTCTCTTACACCACCATTTCACCCTTGCGCAGCCCCCATGGGACTACGCGGTTTGTTTCTGTGGAGCTGGCTCTGCATTGCTGCAGCTTCCCGTTAGGAAGTATCCTGCCCAAGGTGTCCGGACTTTCCTCTGTGCCAAGGCACAGCAGACATCTTTCCTTCCCGCGACGAAAGTCAAGTTAAAATTTATAATTTACGATTTACAATGTACAATTAGGCTGCTATAGATATCGCAGCATCTCCCGATCAACCACACCGGCGTATAGCTCAATGTATGGCTTCACCGGACTGATATTGATTTTTGGGAAAAAGACTTCTTCGATCTGAAAGAAGCCGACGGAGGCGTTCATTTCCACTTCGATGGAGATGGGTTTTTCATTGCCTTTGGAGATGCGAACTTTTTGAATGGCAGAGGCCGAAGTGCGGTGAATATCTCCGGGACGTACTTTGGAAGATAAAATGCTGGGAATGCGGGCCCGTCCCTTTTCCATGTCGCTGCCATCTCCGATCAGCACCAATCCAGCTTCCAGAGAATGGATATTATGCGTGGCCATATGGCCAAATATGCCTTCAATGGCAATCGAACGGACGGCGGCTTTCAAGGTGTAATCCTCTGCACTGTAGATCTCGGCCAGAACCTTATCAATAAAGGGAGTGGCAAGCTGGATGCTAAGATACTCATGGCTATCCCGGGCGATGGTCATGCCCATATCATGCATCAGTGAAGCCATGATCACCCCGATCAGGGAATCATCAGCAGTGGCAACATTTTCCTTTTCCAGATTCATCTTGATGCCGGCTTCAGTGAGCAGATGGAACATCATGATGGTGTTCAGGGTAGCCTTACGCATGTGAACGGGGCCATGATCGTTGTAGCCGAGGCGTTTGATCGAAACGACATTGGCATATTCCTGCATGGCTTGGATCTGGGGATCGGCAAAGAGCATTTCCATGGCCTGTAAAGGCTTTCCGGAGAGTAACTTCAGGATCCGTTTTTCTAGCTGTATTTGTTTTACTGATTTATTCATTAGGTCTCCTTGATCAGAAGCGGTGACGCAGGCGCAGAATCAGGTTTGTTGCTGAGGCAACAATTGCTATTGCCATAGCGATGGTTCCCGAAATCATCAGGGTGTCGAAAATGTACTTTGAAGCCTGCATCGATTGACCGCTGATATAGGCCCGCATTGCATAATAAAGGCTCCTTCCGGGTACCAGCGGGATGATCACACAGATCACAAACACCGATACTGGCGTAAGTAGTTTTCTGGCCACCACTTCCGAGTATATACATACTAAGATAATCGCCAGGAACACAGAAAGCAACATCGACTTTGTATAATACAGGATAATCAGATAGCTGGCCCAGCAGAGACCCCCTCCCAGACCTGTGAACAGTACTCTGATTCCCTTCAGGTTGCTACGCACCGAAAAGCCGATTATCGCCAGAAAGGCCCAGGCAAACTGCATCAAGGTAAGATAATCAAAAGGGCGCATCATATTAATAACCCAGGAGATCCCATACTTTCAGCATGGCGCCACTGCCAGCAACAATGCCAATGGTGATGATCAGCGCTTCCACACCGCGGGCAGTTCCGGAAACCAGATCCCCGCTCATGGTATCGCGAATGGCATTGGTAAGTGCGAGTCCCGGCACCAGAATCATGATTCCGCCAATAATGATGTTATCCAGCCGGATATTGGGAATCCAGGTATCAATTGTTTTTGCCAGAAGCACGATTAGTGCAGAGGCCAGGGCGTTGAGCAGGAAGTTGTTTACTGGAAGCTTGGAGATGTACTTCAAGCTCAGGCTAATCAGGCAACCGATCAGGAAAGCAATGGCGAACTCAATCCAGGAACCACCAAAGAGCAGACAAAAGAATCCGCTGGTAGCCCCGCCGGAGAGATTGATTACCCAGGTTGGGTAGGGATTTTCCCGATCAATGCGCACAAGCTCCTGATAGAAATCCCGGCTGCGGGTTTCTCCCAATGGTCTGGAGTTATGGATGTCGGCTTGCAGGGCGTTGACCAATTTGCTGACCTGAGTGATCTTGCCCAGATCAATGCGGCGCTGTTCGATTCGTTTGATCCGTGTGGATATTTGTTCATCCCCATCGCTGAGAGAAAGAAAGATTCCGGTTGGGGTAACAAAGGATTCGCTATCTTCAAAACCAAAGCCCTGACACACTTTATGCATCATCAATTCCACGCGGTTCGTGGTACCCCCGCTTTGCAGAATGATGCGTCCAGTCTCAAGGGCAAGCTTGCTGCATTCCTGAAGGCTGATTTTATTCATCCAAATGCTCCCGTGCCAGCTTCAGAATGCTGGAGGGCAGGCCTAAAATCTCAGCCACCCTGAGAGCATCCAGAGGTGCATCGCTGTGCTCGGTTACCTTAATCAGGCTATAGTCCATGGCTTTGGCCAGGATATTCAAGCGCTCATCCAGGTTGTTGCTCAGATTCCTTGTGACCAGGCGGTCGATTCCCTTGATGCGAAAATGGCTAATGGCTTTCAGGCTGGCGGGTTTGGTATAATGCGTCGCAGCCACCAGGCTGTGCTTGCTTTCCGCCAAAAAGGCGATCACAGCAGTGGCGAGGGCTTCTCCTTCATAGGGATTTGTGCCCCGAGAAAACTCGTCCAGAAGAAATAGTCCCTTTCCTGGCTTCTGCAGTGCCTTATGTAAGGCTACCACTTCGGCACCGAATGAAGAGAGGGTGGCAGTTTCTGCTTCATTGTTATAATACACAAAATCAAAGTAGGGCAAGCTGGCACTGGAGGCAGGCAGAGGGATAGCCCTGCGGCTGAGCTCTGCACATTGAGCAAGTGCCTTGAGCAGAGTGCTTTTACCGCCCATATTGGGTCCTGTGATTAGGTTGGCATTGCTAGAGAAGCATAGATCCAGGGGTTGATAGCTGCGGTGCTGCTGGGTCAGGGAGAGTTCCAGAGGCAGGTTGCGCAAGCCTTTCATCTTTATCTGGCAATCAGGAGTAGATTCCAAGTCGGGAATACAACAGCGATTGTCGAGGGCAAATTGTGACAGCAAGAAATCCCGGCAGATCTGGATTGCCACATCCAGGGCAGAATTGAGCAGGGTTCGGAATGTGTTAATCTTTGAACCAAGCTCTTGCAAAAGCCAGTCTTCTTCTTCTTCAATCTTCAGATTGAGGAGGGACAGTTCATGTTTCAGGGCATTGCTCTGGGCGGAATCTGCCAGGTGAAAACTAAGATTGGCGATGCTTTCTGCGCTGAGCACAAAGTAAGGGCTTTGCTCCAGAATCTGGATCAGATCACCCTCGCTACGGGCGAGGCAAAAACTCTCTTTCAGGTTGGGCAGATCAAGACTTTGTCGGGCTTCGCAGAGCAGCTCGTGTCGCACATGCTTGAGCTTCAGGTTTATGGCTTGACGCAGAGCATCCAATGCCGTCAGCTCCTGGCTAAAAAGCGGAGATAGGCGAAAACTGGGCAATTGTGATTTCTCAGGATCCAAAAGATTGAACAATTCCTGCAAGTCGGGCATGGGGGGATAGGGTAGATTATCCTTGGCTATTGCTTGCTTCAGCTTCTGATAATGATAGCAAAAACTCTTCAGTTCAAAGAGATCAGGCAGGGTGAATATGGAGCTTTGAGCTGGAAGATTGAGGGGGGAAAGATCTGTGAAAAGCTGTTTCCATTGATGATGGGGATTCGCTTTGAGGCAGGTGATGAATGCGCTTTGACGCACATAGGCAGAGCGGATTGCATCCGTATCGGTAACAGGCGGCAGGATATGCTGCCGTTTCACCATTGCCATGAAGCTGCTGGGGGTTAGAATCAGATCAAAGATCTGACTGATACCCAAAAAGTGCATCTGTTTCTTGTTCATCACTGCAGATTTTCTCCCAATTCATGAATTACTTAACGGCAATTCCCACAAAGCTGAGCATCTGTCAATCTTTTTGTGCCATTTGGCGGATGATGCTACCTTCATAGGTGAACAGCAAAGGGATATTCAACTGGTTAAAGCGCTGTAGGGTCTCGGGATGTGGGAAGCCATGAACATTTGTGCGGGCGCAGGAGATCCAGGCCTCCCGGGGGTTGACGCTTTGCAGAAAATCCAGGCTGGAGCTGTTGCGGGAACCGTGATGAGGAACCTTCAGATAATCCGCTCGCAGCTCTTCAGGATAGTGATGCAGCAACCAGTTTTCCGCTTCGGTTTCAATATCGGCACAAAAGAGATAGCGATGCACAGTATCATCAAAGCGGCAGACAATTGACGCATTGTTTTCACTGCTGATGGGATATTGCGCATCGGGATGCAGAATCTTGAGCCTCTGATTACCAAAATGCAGGCTTAGGGTATCATCCACAGTATAGATCCTGGTATTGGCAAGCTCAAGCTTGGCAGCCAGATCCTGCCAGAGTTTAGATTGCACAGCGCTGCGGCTGAGTAGAAGGTTTTTGATTTCAAGCTGGCGGCAAAGGGCAGGCAATCCTGCTGCATGGTCGCTATGCAGGTGAGTAATCACAAGATAATCCAGTTTGTGGATATGGGCTTGCTTCAGGCTTCTGATCAGCTTCTTCCCAGCCCAGGAATCTGTGTGAAGAGAGTCACCTGCCAGCAGAGAGGTTTCTGCTCTTTGAGAGCTTACCCCACCGCTGTCAATCATGATTCTGCTTCCATCTTGAGTGAGTATCAGGCTGCAATCAGCGGTTCCGGCATTGAATACCATCAGACGATTGCGCTGGGCATGGGGTACAAAATATAGTAAGCCAGCTACGATCAGTAATCCCATTCCCAAGGAACTTAGCAGCTTCCACTGCCTTCGGATTAGCAACGCCAGTACTATGATCAGCAAGGCCAAAGCGATGCTTTGCTGCGTTGAAACCCAATGATTCTGAATCTGAAAGGGCAGTGCGGAGCTGAAACGCAACCAGGCATCCCACAGACGGGCTACAAAACTGTAGCTATTATAAAAGGCTTCGAAGGGAAGCACCAGGATGGTCAAAGACAAGCCCAGCAGCACTGCCATCAGAGGCAGCCCCAGAAGATTGCCAATAACACTATTCAAGGATAAAGTGCCAAAATAATACAAAGTAATTGGCATTAATCCGATTCCCACAATCAGGCTAAGCAACATGTAATTCAGGATATCAGCTCCATAGCGGGTGATACCGCTGGATCGCACACCCAGGCGGATTTTGGGTACTACGGCAATGATAATGCCTACCGAGGCAAAGGAAAGGATCAAGCCCAGGCTGAAGAGTTCGGCAGGATTGTACAGAGTGATGATAAAGAGACTGAGGCTGAGGTTTTGGACTGATGAAAGTGGGCGGGAAAGCCATTTTGCCAGAATCACCAGGCTGATCATCAGGATCGCCCGGGTAATGGGAGCAGCCCAGTTGTTCAAAGCGGCAAAAGCGCAGATCAGGATCAGAAAGATCAGATCAGCAAAACGATGAGGCAAAAAGAAGCGCAGGATGGTGATCAGAATGAAGTAAATCACCAGGACATGCAAGCCGCTAACTACCACCAGGTGACTGATGCCAGCCCTTGAGAGCAAGCTTTGACGGGCAGATTTGAAGCTTGCATCACTTAAAAGCAGTGCTGCTGCCAGTTGTGCCTGCTCTTCAGGCAGGGGTTGTAATCTTTGGCGAATCCATAGAGCGGCTTTGGCGCCTAAGCTGATTCCCTGCGGTGCAAGATCAAGCTGGGCCGGCAGGATGGATCTGATGCTGCCTACATAGCGATTGGGATATACATCCAGGATCGGATCTTGCGAAAACACCTGCAGGTCTGCCACTGTGTGGTATTTGGCTCCAGGAGTGTATTCCACTCCTTCAGCATAAAGCAGGAGTTTGTCCTTTGCCGGGTGTCCTGCGATTGCTTCCAGTTGCACTGCATAGCTACGTTCTGAGAATCGCCGTATCACTCTGAAGCTAAGCTCCTGGCGCATGGTTCCTTTTTCAGCCAGGGCTTCAGCAAGGGGGCTGTTGCCCAACTTTGTACTCTCGAAACGTAAAGCTCCCAGGATCAGAAAGAGCAACAGAATCACCGGTGTTCTGCCTTTACGACAGAATATGGCGAGCAAGAGCAAACTCAGGCTGCAGACAGCCAGAATCTGCCAGGGCAAGTAGAAGCGTTTTACCAGAACAATTCCGGCAATCCAGGCAATCACCGGCCACAGCAGGGGTGCTGGAAGAGGCTTTTTGATCTGCCCTTGAGGCATATCACTGATTTCCTTAGCTTAGCTCCTGTTGTAGAATCCCAGAATTAAACCCAAGGCCAGAGACCACAAAGCTGCCAGACCAATGCGGAGTGCATCTGGCATCATAAAAGTGATGGTATGAGCTGGAATCCAGAACCAGAGCAGAGAATACATACCTTTATGCAGGTTTTTCCAGTTCTTGACCTTCTCCGGAATATTGTCCAGAATACGATGCATTATCACCAGAAACAGCCCAAACTGCAGATTCATCAGCGCTGAGACGCTGAAGGCATGCCCAAAGCTTTGAGCTTCAAATCTGGGCCATAAGCCATCCTGCATCAGGGTCTCCACAAATCCAGTGAAACCCTTGAAAGCATATTTGATGGCTATGGCAAGTAGAGCCCAAACGATCATCTTCCAGATCGTCAGGAAAGCCGTAAACGGATATTTAAAGCTCTTCTGAACCACCCATTTTGAGATGATATCGCCCAAAGTTCCCAGGATGGCAAATTGCAGCATAGCGCTACCGATGGGGTAGGCATGCACCCATTGAATATAAGCGTTCATTGTTTCTCCATTTATTCGTCCAGAGTTTTACATTCCATTACTTCGTTGAACTTGCTGTGCTCTTTGAATCTGGTGGCGCCAAATCTGCCAAAGAAGCTATCCACCATTGAATAGATCACCGGAATGATAAAGAGGGTGAGCATGCTGGCAAAAAGCAGACCAAAGGTAAAGCTCACTGCCAGGGGACGCCAGGCCTGAGAAGAGGGATCGCTGGAAAATACCAGCGGCAACATCCCCGCCACCGTGGTTGTAGTGGTCAGGATGATGGGACGCAAGCGCACGGAACCGCTATTGATAATGGCGTGCCAGCGATCAACACCTTTATCACGTTCCTGGTTGATAAAGTCGATCAGGATAATCGCATTGTTTACCACCACCCCTGCTAAGGCTACCACCGAAATCAGGGTATTCAGCGAGAAGGGCAAGCCTGTTACCAGCAATCCCAAAATTACTCCAATGAAGGCAAAGGGGATTGTGGTCATCACGACAATTGGTTGAACATAGCTGCGGAACTGGCTGGCCAGGATTGTATAGATCAACAGCAAGGCCAGGATAAAAAGTTTTCCCAGAGAAGCATAGCTCTTGCGCTGCTGCTCCTGGACGCCACCAAACTCGTAGGAATAGCCTGGGAAGCGGGAATTGAAATCAGCAAGCAGGCCGGGATTGTTTCCAATGCGGCTGCCCGCCAGGATGGCCTGCACCTCAGCGGGGGAGCGTCTTTTGCTTTTTCCACCCTCATCATAGGTGCTAACGCTGGCTGTGACCCTCAGCACACGATCAGAATCACGATGTTCAATGCGGGAGATGGAAGAGGCAATCTCAAAATCAGCTAATTCCCGGATAGCGATCAAATCCCCAGTGCGGGTGCGAATCTTGAGATCCTTCAGGTTTTCCAGATCTTCAGTGTAAAAATCATCCAGTTTGAGGATGATGGGATATTCGTCCACTCCTTCTCCACGATACTGGCTGATCTCCAAACCGGTGGAGGCAGTTCGGATTGTGGAAGCTATCTGTGCCACTGTCAATCCTGCAACGGCTAGTTTCTCATGATATGGCAGAATCCGAACTTCCTTTTTGCCAGTATCATAGCTGTCATCAATATCGGTTACACCGGGGATTTCTCTCAGGTAAGCCTTGATTACATCGCTGATAAAGGCCAGGCGTTCCAGTGACGGACCCTTGATGCGGATATCCACATCATTACCCACCGGAGGTCCGCTTTGGCCCTGAGAAAACTTATATGAATACAAGCCGGGCAGATCTTCGCAAAACTTGCGGATGCTGTTCCGGAGTTCATCATGACTGAACTTCATTTCTTCCAGATCCACCAGATCGATATTGATCTGAGCGGCGTTGGTGGCAAAATTACGCTGGGTTTCACCCCCCATTGCCCCAACATTGGACACAATATCGGTGATATCGTCCTTTTGAGGCATGGAAACTAGAAAATCTTCTATCTGAGTAACAATCCTGTAGGTTTCATCCAGAGTTGAACCCACTGGGGTTTGAACCTGCAATCTAATGGTTTGGGAGGGAGTGGTGGGGAAAAACTCAAATTGGATGGCCCCTGAAGCCAGGATCATGAACGAAGAAGCCAGCAGGACAATTGTGCCCCAGATCGTGATTTGACGATGTTTCAGGGCTGCTCGAACTCCTTTCTGATAGATATGGATCAGGGGTTTGATAATGCGGGTGCTGCGGTCTTCCTTACGCGGTTCCTTTTTGCCAAATTGGTATACGTTGTTGGGTAAGACCACCATGCTTTGAAACCAGCTTCCCAAGAGTGCTATTGATACCACGATGGGGAATACTCCCAAGAATTGCCCCATTATTCCTTCCAATAAAAGCAAGGGCATAAAGGCGGAAAGAGTTGTCAAGGTAGATGAAAATACTGGCCAGATTACCTGATCAACGCCCATGACGATTGAATCTCTGTGGCAATAACCCTCTTCACGATAACGATGGATATTTTCCAATACCACAATAGCGTTATCCACCACCATACCGACTACGATGATCAGGCCAAATATGGTGAGATTGTTCAGAGTAATATCAAAGTATGGTACAACGACGAAGGCAATCAGAATGGAAAGGGGGATGCCAAATGAGGCCAGAAGCGCATTGCGCCAACCTAAGAAAATGAACAATGCGGCAAACACCAGAAGAACACCGATAAATGCGTTTCTTCCCAAGGCATTGATCCCGTTTTTCACGTCTATTGAGCCATCATTGCGCACGCTTACTTCCACTCCAGGATGATTGCTTTCAAAATCCTTCACATATTGCCGCACTTCCTCAATGATGGAGATGATGTTGCCACTGCCTTTTTTGTACAGAAAGATCGAGACAGATTCGTTGCCATTGAGTCTGGCAATTGATGATGGCTTCTCCAGCGTATCGCGCACTGTGGCCACATCCTGGATCTGGATGTTTCGTCCAGAGGCATCCGAAAACAGGATCATCTCTTCAAGCTCTTCGACACGATTGAACTCACCCAGAGTGCGAACCAGGAACTCCAGTTTGCCAAACTTTGCCGAGCCTCCGGGGATATTGAGATTGCGTGCTCCCAGAGCAGCGGAGATATCGCTGAGGCTTAGTCCATAGGCATCCAAACGGGATTGATCCGCATCTACCCAGATTTGTCTCTCGCGCGCTCCAACGGCTTCAACTTTGGAAATATCAGTAATCTCACGCAGACCGTCCTGCAGGTTCTCTGATATGACCCGCAAGCTTTCTGGCGAGAGACCTTTTCCGGTAATCGCCACCTGAGCTATCGGGTTTACTTCACGCATATTCAAGCGAATGATCACAGGATCCAGGGCATCATCTGGCAGATCATTGATCTTGGCTACTTCCCGGCTAACTCTGTCAAAAGCTTCTTCAGAAGATACAGCGGGGGTAAACACCACCTGGATTGTAGCGCGCCCTTCCTGAGCAGTGGCTCCGATGTAATCCAGATCGTCCAAATCGCTGAGTTCCACCTCAAGTTTGCGCACAATCAGTTGCTCAATCTCTGCCGGAGATACGCCGGGATACATTACTACCACCAGAGTCGTACCAAAATCCACTGCTGGGAACTCTTCCCGGGGCAAACTAATCATGGAGATCACTCCAAAGACCAGGATGGCCAGGGTCAGCATATTGACCAGGATCGAATACTTAAGGGCTGTCTTTGCAACCGAAAACATAATTTCCCCTTACTCTCTGATCTTTACGGCTGAGCCATCTTCAAGATTTTCGCTTCCTGAAACCACAATGGTAGCGCCTTCTTCCACTCCCGAAAGTATTTCCACATATTGGCCGATGATCCTGCCCAATTCCACTTCCTGCCGGCTGGCAATCTGCCGCTCTGTATCACCCACCTGGCTCAATACCCAAAGATAATTGCGGTCAAACTCCTTGCTCACATTAGTAAGCAGGGTGGAGAGCAGATTGCGGTAGGTATTGGTTTTGATCTTAGCCCGAACCACCATGCCGGGCAGCAGGTCTTTGCCGGGAGCAACCGCTATTTCAAGGGGGTAATTGGCACTGCCGGACATTGGTTTGATGCCAAAGCCCCGGACTGTGCCATTATAGCTTTTGCCCTGATATGCGATGCTTGCGCTCAGTCCATCCCGGATCTTGCCAATCTGACTCTCGCCAACCCCTGTTTTCAGGATCAGAGTGCTGGCATCGGTGATGCTGGCTACAGGCATGCCCTGGGAAACAAACTGACCGACGGCGATGTGAAGATAGGATATCTTGCCTTTTGCCGGTGCGATCAGATAGCTGTTGTTATAGGCCAGCCGTGCAGATTCAAGGGCGGCATTTGCTCCATCGAATCCAGCTTTTGCGCCTTTAAAGGCAGAGAGGGCAGTGTTGTATTCTGCCTCAGAAATCAAGTTGCTTTCTTTGGCACGGGTGGCATAATCAAGGTTTTTCTGGGCATTCTGCAGGCTGCTTTCTGCGGCATTGTACGCAGCTTCGGCCTGATCAACCCTGATGCGGGTTACATCATTCTCCACTCTGCCAATGCGGTCTCCGGGATTTACATTATCCCCAAGCTTTTTGTAAAGCTCCATCAGGCGCCCGTTGCTTTCACTGCTCATCACAATGTCTGTTATCCCTTCCAGTTTGCCGGAAACAGTGATTTCTTCATCGATATCCCTGCGTCCCAGGTTTTCCACCATCACAGCCTGACGGTCATCATTGGCAGGGGATTTGGCCTTGGCGGTGGTATCATCTTTTTTGCCACATGCTGTAAGAATCAGCAGGATGACAGCAAGAATCGGAATATATGTTTTCATCGTTACCTCATGTATAAGAAAATGATCTATGCATCTGCGGGTGGTTCTGCTTTCTGATATTCATGTTTATCGTTGTAGAAGAGTGTTTAATACCGAGTAATCATCGGTACCCATGGCGGTCAGAAGTGCCAGGCGAGCTTTGAAAAAGTTGTAAAAAGCGTTGTTGTTGGCAAGGCGTGAAGCGGACAGCATCAATTCTGCATCCAGCAGTTCCATTCCAGATAGCATATTCAGGCGGA
>JALNYD010000256.1 GCA_023230025.1 Candidatus Cloacimonadota bacterium
CAGTTTGATTCACATTTTTTAGCAGAATGCTCCTCATGCTACCTGAACCCAAATGAAACAGCTTTCACAACTGATAATGAAAGCCTGGGGATAGGATTGCAGACGTCTCGTCTGCATAAGCAGTGAAGCTGCTTACATTTACGGAACTATGTCCCGTCGATACGACCGGGGTCCCCTAGGCGGAGCGAAGCGAAGTCTTGGGGTGGATCAGACGTGTCGAATCCTATGGCTTTCTTGTAAATTGTCGTTGAAGCTGATGCTGGGCTTATGCTTCCGCTATAGAATCAGCCTGGAATCGAGTTCGGTAGGGATTTGTATCCTGATTTAGCTTGACAGTTTTATCCTGCTTAGTATAATAGTAAAAACATGTATAGGAGATTAGCATGAAAAAGTTTTCTTATTTACTCGTAGTGATCCTCATCGCCCTACTTTTCAGTCTCAGCGCTTGTGGTGGTGATGACGACAACGATGGTGACTTAACCGAGATTCCGGAGATTACCCCGGACAATTTTGACTGGGATGTGTATATTGTTGATGTCGCCAGTTCGAAGCCTGAGGTCAACTACTATGTTAGCGTGGATTGGCTGGGAAATCCTGCCGCTCTTATTGCCGGCGACCAGATTTCAATCAAGTTTGGAGATCAGGAAGCGATCATTCTGCAGAACATGGGTTTTGGTGGATATTGGTTTTATGCCGGGATGGCACAGTTAAATCCAGGAACTTCCTACAATATCAAGCTCTTTAAAAACGACGATCAACAAGCCAGTGTAAACATCAAAACTCCATATCGAGCCTACGCCAGTTTCCCCAGTTTCTATAATCCCTCTACCAGCGCAGAGATTACCTGGAGTCTGGAACATGATAACCAATTCCAGGTGGCTGGAGTATCTTCATACGACGCAGATTATGAAGAAAGCGATGATGATTTGGTGTGGCTGGATCCTTCTGAAAGAAGCCATACAATCCCTGCGAATGCCGTTCAGAACTATGGTGAAGATACCGAGTATGAAATGCTTGTACTTCAATATAGCTTTGCCCAAAACAATCGTTCTGCTTTTATGATAGCACAGGGGCAGGGGCGCACTTACCCGGATGATCCGGTCAAGACTGCCGATTTTGAACAGACTATAAATCAATTAAGAAAACTGCGTAGAAGTCTTTAACCACGCTGTTTCAGAGATATAGCCAGACTCTTCGGATGTCTGGCTATTTTCGTAATTGGAACAAATATTGCTTCCCAATCAAATATTACAATTTTATCATCCATCATAGGTGAGGAGATACCATGAATAAGAGAACACGTTTGTTGCTTGCTTGTTTCACTTTTTATTGTCTTGCTCTTGTGGCTATAACTGGTGATCTTCCCGAACCCGGTAATGGCTATTTTGGCGGCGAAATGTCCGTTTATGTGAAAGGTGATACTCTGATGTACGTTTATCTGAACACAGACGATAGCGACACTTCTTCGGAGTATTATGCAAAACTCTGTATATCAACCAATGCCGGAGCAAACTGGCAGGAATATACACTGCCTCAAGCTGTCGAGAGAATCACCAAACCCACGATTTTCATGGACCATGATGACATCATTGTTACCCTGGATAAATATCTATATATGACCAGCGATTTCGGCCAATCCTGGACCCTGATTGTCGATTCCCCTCCCACTTGGGATTTGGCTCCGATGTTCTATCTACGAGGGAACGAGCTTTCCCTTTATGAACTGAATCTGCCTTGCCCGCAATGGGAACAGGATGCTTTCCTGATCGAGGAAAGCTCAAACGATATTCTGAAGCCATATTCTGTCTATATCGAAGACGATGTAAGCATGAACCAAACCACGGTGTATTGGCAGGGCACGAACGATATCGAAGGAGTGTTCCGCGCCAATAGCGATATCAGAATTCGTCAGACCGGAGGTGGGGATAACCAGGGCTGGCCGCTGTTTCATGACAATGTTCTGCTGGGCGGTAAGGTTAGGCCTGTGACATCAACCTATCCTGTTGACCAAGTGTTTCTGGCTGAATTGCTTGAAAGTGAATACCGCGAAGAAAGTCTATCTCAAAATCCCGCTCGTCAGTTTGGCACCCAAATCGGCGATAATGATGAGGACATCTATCTGATTGAAGTTGATGGCAGTAGCTACAGTTGCTGGAAGGGTGTGTTAACAGAACCCAGGGAAGTTGTAACTCCTGTTTACAGTCAGTACCCATCGGAGGCCTCCCAGTTTCTATATAACAATGTTTACACCGTGCGGGATACAATCTGGACTCCCATAACAGGAGGCCCATGTACTGACCGCACGTTTTTTGTAAAAGGAGAGCTGTGGATCAAGGGCACATTTTCCGGAAAGCAAACCTGGACTGCCAGCGGTGATATCAAGCTGCTTGGGGATATCCTTTTGAGCGGCACTCCCGCCGGAGATGATCCTGCCTCCAACCCCAGTGATTGGGTAAACTTCCTCTCTGAACGCAACATTGAGGTCAAGTATGGCTACAAAAACCCAGCCAACAATGAGAGGGTGCATTGCTTTATGGCAGCCATCGGTGATCCACATTATGTTTATGCTAATCTCTATGCCATCGGAAATGGATCCAGAGAGGGAATCATCACCTTTGAATATCAGCATCCGCATCCTTCAACTCCGGCAGTGGAGCTGGTTGTTGATGGCGAAACGCAGCTTTTTGAAAACATTGATCTGCATCGCTATACCTATCCTCCCACCGCAGCAAATCCCTGGCCGAGTCATATTGACTATCCCTGGTACAACCCCCTTTGGCCAGAACAGCATCCCTATCTTGCGCGGGGGGAAATCGTGTTCTTCGGCAATTCCTATCAGCGCAACCGGGGCTACTTTTTTCGCAACCACAATGACTCTGATTATCCTTCCAACTCTGGTGTCTGGAATGTTGAAGTGGATATGTGTGGTGGACCTACCCATTCCGTGCCCTTCTCGGATCTCTGGATTCCGGATCTGACTATTCAGAGCTTGAACTATCCTGGAGCAGAGGGGACTGGTGTTGGCTACTATGTCACCCGTCACAACGATCTCAGGATGCAGTTCTATGAAGATCCCGAAAGCTGGTATCACAGATACTGGATGCATGGAATCCGGATATCCAGCATCAATGGTAATTATTGGGATATCAAGCTGCCCTTCAACACTGCGGCCCGAAGCAAAAACTTTGCTTTTCAGGATGGTGTCTTTGCCTATGGTGTGAATGACATCCTGCATTACGACTCAGAAGGTTATATCCGAAACCTTAGCTCAATAACTCAGGGAAATGGCACGATACTGGGACTTCAGATCGACCAGTACTACAATCCCTGGGTGCATCAGTATCAACAGCTTGAGGATGGTAGCGTGCAAACCAGTATCAAGCAGATCAATCCCAATCTGGATCATCCGGAGGTTATCAGCAACTTCACTACCAGCGGTAACTATGCTGCAATGCAGGATTTCTGCGTGGTCGGCAATTCTCAAGTATATTTCACCAAGTATCAGGATGCTCAGATCAAGATCTATCGCATCCAAAATGACGCATTAGCTGATACAGGATGGAGCATTGATTTTGCGGAATCAAACATGGCAAATAGCAGAATTTATCTCTGCCCTTCCGGACGTGACAAGTTGTATCTCTTTGTGTGGGAATCCAGCAGCCCTGATAGCTGGGGAACTATCTCTGAATACAACTTCCAGCTTCCGGTATCAAATTCCGATCCCACAGTTCCAGCTCTGAATCCCGCCAGCATTACTGCTTATCCGAACCCTGCTATCCGGAACCTTAATATTCAGCTCAAACTTCCTGCTCACCAAAACCATGAAGTGGAAATCTTCAATCTGCGGGGACAGAAAGTCCATAGCTTCATTTCCTCCGGGAGCAAGAACGCTGGCGAGTTCAACATTGAATGGAACCTAAAAGACTACAAAAATCAGACAGTATCAAAGGGAATCTATTTTATCCGCGTCAAAATCGATGGCAAAGCCACTTTGAGTAAGCGCATAAGTATCATCTAAACACCCGTCCCTCACATTCACACTCAATCACCCTTGAGCTTTCCATTGCTTAAGGGTGATCTTTTTATCTCAGCCAATGCCTACAAATCTCATCCAAATCTTCAGATAACACTCATTTGAAGGTTTGAGTGAGGCATTGACCCCTCTCTACTGCTTGCGAAAAGCTACACCAGCTTTTTCACTTGACAGTCAGGCTTGTTTGGCTAATCTGTCAGAAATGAGATTGATCTGCC
>JALNYD010000257.1 GCA_023230025.1 Candidatus Cloacimonadota bacterium
ACTGTCTTTGCCGCTGATTTAACGGTTGTTGAAGAAGCCAATGAGTTTATCTCCCGCAAAAGCAGAGGCGAAAAGCTGCCGATTTTCACATCCTGCTGTCCGGCCTGGGTGAAGTATGCCGAGCAGAGCTATCCCTCTCTATTGGGCAATCTATCCAGTTGCCGCTCACCCCAACAGATGTTTGGAACAATCGCCAAGGAGCGTTTACCCGAGACTCTGAAGGTGGATAAGAAAGACCTTGTGGTGGTTTCCATTATGCCCTGTACAGCCAAGAAGTATGAATGCAAGCGTCCGGAGTTTGTTCATGATGGCATTGCCGATGTTGATATTGCCCTCACAACTCAGGAGATTGGCCGTATGATCAAGGAAGCTGGCATTGATTTTGACGCTCTGGAACCTGAATCTATGGATCTGCCAATGGGCTTTGCCACTGGAGCAGGAATGATCTTTGGCAACAGCGGTGGTGTATCTGAAGCGGTACTGCGTTATGCAGCTGATAAGTTCAACATCCCTGTGCCGGAAAACATCGTTCTTCAAGAAGTACGCGGAACTTCCGGATTACGTGAAGCAACGCTTGCCGATGGAGGCCTGAAAATGGCAGTGGTTCACGGTTTGAAAAACGCTAAACTGCTCTGTGACAAGATCCTTGCCGGAGAAGCTGAATATGATATCGTTGAAGTAATGGCCTGCCCTGGCGGTTGCGTTGGCGGGGCCGGACAACCCATTGTCAGCTCAGCCAAACAGCGCAAACAGCGTACTTCATCCCTCTATCATGCAGATAAGACCATGCCCATGCACCGTGCTCAGGATAATCCCTTTATCCATGAACTCTATGAGGCATTATTGGAAAAGCCAAACAGCCACAGGGCGCATGAACTACTTCACACTGCTTACAAGCATCGCAAACGCATTGACGATGATGAATTGAATCTTTCCACTGGCACAGGTGAGGATCGTTGCAAAATCCGTGTCTGCGTAGGCACATCCTGCTATCTGCGCGGTTCACAGGATATCCTTGCCAAGACTTTGCAGATGGTAGAAGAAAACGCTTGGGGAAACTACTTTGACATTGCCGCCACCTTCTGTAGCGAAAAATGCGACAAAGGTCCCAATGTACGGGTGGGTGAAAGCACTATTCATCACGCGGAACTCGCTCAGATCAAAGAACTGATTGCTCAGGAAGCCCAAAGAAGAATCAAATGAAGAAGATCCTGATTTGCATGGGAAGCTCCTGTTTCGCGCGGGAAAACCGGGAAAATCTGAAAGTTATTGAAGAGTTCCTGCGAAATTATGGCATTAGCGACAGCGTGCATATTGAAGGATCGCTATGCATGGGTAATTGTGCCCAGGGCCCAAACTTAACTATCAATGGCAATGAATACCACGAAGTAAAGAGCGATGCCTTGCCGGAGATACTGCGTAAAGAGTTACTCGAGATATGAACAAGCCAATATACACCGAAAAGACCGAGTGTCAGGATTGTTACAAATGCGTTCGAGAATGCCCAGTCAAGGCTATCCGCGTGATCGAAGGCAGTGCTCAGGTGATGTCCGATGCTTGCATCCTCTGCGGTCGTTGCACAGAAGTGTGCCCCGTAGGCGCCAAAAAGATTCGTGATGATTTGGGTGAAGCAATTGAGCTTCTGAAACGCAAGGAAAGAGTCTATGTGTCTCTGGCTCCTACCTTTCGCACTGAGTTCAATGGCCTGGATAGCAACAAACTGGTCGCTGCCCTCAACAGCTTGGGTTTTGCCGGTGTATCAGAAACAGCGTTGGGTGCGCAGGAGGTTTCGGCTTCCTGCGCCCAGCTCCTGGCAGAAGGTTCGAATCCCTTGTTGATTTCTTCAGCTTGTCCCAGCGTTGTGCATTTGATCGAGCAATACTATCCTCATCTGGTGCCTCAGATCAGTCCCGTGGATTCACCTTTGCAAGCCCATTGCAAGATGCTGAAAAAGGCTTTTGGCGATGATATCGGGATTGTTTTCATCGGCCCCTGCGTAGCCAAAAAGAATGAGGCAGAACACAGCTTTGATGTTGCGCTTACCTTCACAGATCTGCGGCGTTGGTTCAATATCAGCAATCTGGATTGGAGTTCATTGAACTACCAGCAGGATTTTATCCTGGGCGCCGCGGAAGAAGGTGGATTGTATCCCATTGATGGCGGGATGATCGAAGGGATCAAGTTTTACGACGCTCCTGCCAACACCCTGTTCATGGCGTTTTCCGGAGTCCAGGAGATTGTAGAGGCTTTTGACGAACTTGATGTAAAGAGCTTTGATTGTCCGGTCTTTGTTGAAGTCCTTGCCTGCATTGGCGGATGTGTGAATGGCCCTGGGGTCAGTAAACGCGGCTCGACCGTGCAGAAACGCTTCCGAATCCAGAGTCAGACACCCCCGGCTCCTTTGCAGCGTGAACAGGTATCTCTCAACCTCACAAAGCAATTTCATCAGCGTGAAATCATCAAAAAGAGTTACAGTAAAGCTGAAATTGCCGCAGCCCTGCTGAAGATTGGCAAAAAGCGTCATGAGGACGAACTCAATTGTGGCGGTTGCGGATATGATACTTGCAAGGAGTTTGCCGCAGCCCTGATCGAAGAAAAAGCGGAACCCGCCATGTGTGTATCCTATCTGCGTAAACTGGCGCAAAACAAGGCTGCTGCTTTGATCAAAGCTATGCCATCCGGAGTTGTGATTGTGGATGAAAACCTCAAGATCATCGAGTCCAACCGCCGTTTCATCGAAATCATCGGTGGAGATGCCAGCATTGTTTCAGAAGCTGATCCTGATCTTGAAGGTGCATATCTGGAGCGCATCATTGATTTTCATGAGCTCTTTGCCAAAGCCATCAAGGAAGGCACCGAGGTTCAGATTCAAGATATCCGTCAAAATGGCAAAATCATCCGTCTCACTCTCTTCTCGATTCAAAAACACCAGGTTCTGGGCGGGATATTGCAGGATATCACAGAACCGGTGATCCAGCGCGAGCAGATCATCGAAAAGGCAAATGAAGTGATGCGCAAAAACCTCTCCACAGTTCAACAGATAGCTTTTCTTCTAGGCGAAAATGCTGCTGATAGCGAAGTGCTGCTTTCCTCAATCGTGAAAAGCTTTGGCAAGAAGGAATGATGGAATATTTCCTGGAAGCGGATTACTATCAGATCTGCAAGCATGGTTATCTATCCTGCGGGGATAGCTTTTACAGTATCAAGACGGAGGATGGCATCATCTGTGTGCTGGCAGACGGTTTAGGCAGCGGGATCAAAGCCAGCGTGCTGGCAACTCTGACTACTACGATGGCGGCTGGATTCATCAATTCCAAAATGGATATCAAGCGGGCGGCTGAGATCATCCTGGAGACCCTTCCGGTGTGCTCCTATCGCCATATCGGATATAGCACCTTCACCATCATCGATGCCAAATATAACGGCCATGTCCGCATTATTGAGCATGACAATCCCCCCTATGTGCTCCTGCGAAATCAAGGCATCCTGGAAGTGCAAAAGCAGGAAATCCCCATCAAGAGCTTTCGCAAAAGCCATTTGTACTATTCCGAAGTTCTGCTGGAACCGGAGGATAGGATTGTATATTACTCCGATGGCGTCACTCAATCTGGGATGGGTTTACCGCATCTCCCTCTGGGCTGGCAGGAAAAAGGTGTGGAGGCCTATCTGCTTTCCATGCTGAAGGCAAGCCAATCCATCTCGGCTGGTGAAATCTCCAAACGTGTGGCTCTCAAAGCCCGCGAGTATGACGGCAACAGCTCTGCGGATGATACAACCTGTGCGGCTTTGTATCTCCGAAATCCCCGGCGCACTCTGCTGATCACAGGCCCTCCCTATAAACGTGAGCATGATTCCATTCTGGCTCAGATTGCCAATGATTTCAAGGGAAAGAAGATCATCTGCGGCGGAACCACTGCAGCCATTATCTCCCGCGAATTGGATATCTCCATCAAGGTGAATCTCAAAGAGATCAGATCAGGAGGAGAAATCCCGCCTACTGCGGATATGAAAGGCTTTGATCTGGTCTCCGAAGGAACGATCACCCTCTCCCGTGCCCTCAGAGCTCTGGAAGAAGACGCCATCATTGATGATATGCCTGATAATGCCGTCAAACGCCTGATGCGCATTCTCATTGATAGCGATATCATCGAGTTTGTGGTTGGCACCAAGATCAACGATGCTCATCAAGACCCTGCTCTGCCC
>JALNYD010000027.1 GCA_023230025.1 Candidatus Cloacimonadota bacterium
GGTTCTACTCAGGAGATTTTCGGTGATGATTCTACCGGTGTCATCCGGTTCCAGAAGAAGGACTTTGATCCCTTCAAGATTAGGCACCTGAAGTTCTGCTGCTTCCTTTGAAGAAGGTTTCTGCTTTTTGACCTCCTCATAAGGTATATCAAGGTAAAAAATGCTACCTTTGCCCAAAGTCGATTCCACACTGAGCTTGCCATTGAGAACCTCAGTAAAGCGTTTGGCAATTGCCAGTCCGATTCCTACACCAGTGAAACTGCGCGAAGTACTCTCATCGGATTGACGGAAGAGGTTAAAAATGAAATGCTGCTTTTCTTCGGCTATGCCAATTCCGCTATCTTTGACCATGTAACGTAAAAGTCCGTTTTCAGTAAGATTGAGGCTGAACTCTATGCTACCGCGCTCAGTGAACTTTACGGCATTGATAAACAACTTGTGCAAGATCTGGTTTACCTTTCCGGCATCAAGGTAGAGCTCTTTCATCAAAAGGGTAGGATCGGGATTGAAGATCAGGCTGATATCTTTCTCTTTGCCAGCAGTGCGGAGAATATCTTCCAGAGTGCTTTTGTTACGGAAAAAGTGGTCAAAGGCCTGAATAGCCTTGGGCGAAGCCTTGATCATGGCGTGCTCTGTGAACGCAAGATTAATGATATCCTGGATAGTCTTGAGCAGGGATTCTCCACTGTTATAAATCTGGCGGGCAAAGTCTTTGAGTTCAGAATCCTTGATCTGATTGCTAAGCAACTGGCTGAAACCCATAATGTGGTTCAGAGGGGTGCGGAGTTCGTGGGAGATTGTGCTTAGGAATGCAGATTTCAGCTTGTCACTTTCTTCAGCCTTTATTTTGGCAGATTCCAATTCATGCTGAGCGTTCCAAAGGGCTGTTAGCATGCTGTTTACGTCCTGAGTAAGAGCTGTAAGCTCGTCGTTTCCGCTAATCTGAAGCAGTTCTTCTCCACTGGGATTGGAACTAACTCTCTTAACGCCCTTTTGCAGATCCAGCAGACGGTCGAGGACTCGTCTATGAATGCTCAATCTTAGTGAAATGACCAGTATGGTTCCCATCAGGATATAGGCGATCAGCATAAGATCACGCATTTTCCTTCCGATACTAGTAGCTTCCATCTGGGACTGAGCCTTTACCAAAAACAAATTCCTGCCGTTTATATCCTTGATCAGATCGGTAGCTGTGATCAGATTATTGCCGGGAAACTTCACCCTGCGCCCATTTATAGTGTCTGCGATCAATTCATTTGTTGTGGAGTCTCTGATATCAGTAAGGTCTGTGACTTGAACATCGAAACCCTTGAATGTGCTTAGCTGCTCAATATAATCTTCATCCAGATATCTGCCCATCATAAAGTATCCCATGATCGGACCTTCTCCGTTGCTATCAAGGATGGGAACAAAAGCCAGCATGATTGGTCCATATACACCATGAAGCAGAACTCTTTCTGCACCATTAGCATCCAGCAATTTTAGATTTGGTGCCAAAGTCTTTAGATGGGAATCAATGATGCTCTGGATGTTGAGTAATGCCGGGGGATCGGACTCATACGTTACTCCATAGATTGTCTTGAAGTTGGTATCAATGATGGCAGCAATGTGGATATGGTAGTTCTCGAAGATTGATTCGGCAAAATTGCTCTGGATAAAGCGAGGGTTATGATCCAGCATGTAGTCTCGCATATCATCCCAATACGCCCAATCCCGAACAGTCACCTCAAGCGAAATGTGCTGTTGATCAAGGGTATTGCGCATAACGGCAAGCTTGTTCAGAATGGTCTGAGTTTCCATATCTTTGAAAGAATTGCTTATCACTAAATCAGTAAAGATGGCAATTACAACCAAGAATAGCAAGAATAGTGCGCTAATGGTGATGATGGTACTGTTTTTGATACTCATGTCAGATAAACCATTCTCTTTCCCCGATACTCGCTTCTATATCAAAGACAGCATCGCTAAGAAGTGAAAGAAGCTTCCCGCAAGTACGAATAGGTGCCAAACTGCATGGTGAAATGGAATCTTGCGGGCAACGTAGAAGACGATTCCCAGGCTATAGGCAAGACCCCCTGCCAGAATCCAGATCAAAAAATCCCTGCTTACTACGGCTATCAGGGGCTTAATGGCAATCAGGATGATCCAGCCCATCGTTAGATACACTACAATAGAAAGCCATTTGAGCTTGCTCATGGCAAAGATTTTCAGGACGATGCCGATCAGAGTGAGCCCCCAAATCACTCCAAAGAGACTCCAGCCCCAACCGCCACGCATTGATCCGATGGTGACCGGAGTATAGGTGCCGGCAATCAGCAGAAAGATAGAGGAGTGATCCAATATCCTGAAAAAGCGCTTTAGATATGGTTGAGGAAAGGAATGATACAAGGTTGATGAAAGGAAGAGGATGATCATGGTTGCGCCATAAATGCTGAAAGAGACAATCTTCCAAGTGTCGCTAATCCTGGCGGCATGCACCACCAGCACAACCAGAGCTGCTATTGCGAGGCCTACTCCGACGCCATGGGTGATGGCGTTAGCGATCTCTTCGGGAAGGCTTTGCTTTGGGCTCAGGGGAATCCGATCTAGAAATCTATCCTTACTCATTGATTGTATAACTCCCTAATACGAGCTTCCAGTGCCTTTGGAACCATCTCTTGGATACTTTCAGAATTAGCAATTCTCCTGCGGATTTCAGTCGAAGATATTGCACAAAGCGGCATTTCCAGAATGCTATGCTTGATCTGATTCAGGACATCGCAGGGCATGGAAGATTCAGGTCTGGGCAGGATGATGAAGTGCAGATTATCCTTTAACCAGGCAAAATCGTGCCATAAAGGAAGCTGTTCCAGATTGTCCGCTCCAATGATGAAGGCAAAGTTCTGTTCTGGCCTCTGGCTTTTCAGCTTGCGAATCAGATCGCTGGTATATCCGCTTTCACCGCGTTCGGCATCCCATACTTCAATGGGAGAGCGGAAATCTTCGGCAGGTTGCACGATGAAGTGCAGGGGACTGAAATGATCAATGGCTTCTTTTGCCAGCTTCAGACGAAGCTCATAATCCAGGATAATCCGGTCGCCTTTGAAATTGTGGTTGAAACTGGGTACCAGGATTACCTTCTCCACTGGACTGAGGCTGAGCACTTCTTTGGCCAGATATAGATGTCCATTGTGGATGGGATCAAAGCTCCCTCCCAAAATTGCCCATGCTCCTTTCAGACTCTCAGTATGTGGCATTTCAGAACTTTTTGGCCAGCTTTCTGGCTTCTTGAGATCCCGGATAGCGTGAATTCAGACGGTCAAATGAAGCCCGTGCAGCTTCCTGATTATCTTGATGCAGATGCAGCAGACTTGAGTAATACAGCGACATCTTGTCCAGATTGTCAGTGTTGCCAAGCGCGATGACTTCGTCAAAATACATCAATGCAGCGCTATAATCCTTCATCCGGTAATAGATATAGCCATTGAAGTATTTCTTCTCAATAAGTTTGTACTGGGCTCTGCGGATATATTCCACGGCCTGAGCATAACGGCTGTCCTGCGGGAAACGATCGATAAAACTACGAAAAGCCTCAATGGAAGCAGCGGTTTCATCCTGATCATAGTCCGGCTTCAGGGATTCTTCAAACAGGCATTGTCCAATCCGGAAATAGGCATCGGGAACGTTCTGATGATCCGGGAATCCATCGATGAACTGCTGATACTTCAGTTGAGCTTCGGCAAACTTGTTTACTGCATAATAGCTATCTGCCAAACGTAAAGTTGCATAAGCTGTGGAGGCAGATTTGCGTTCAAAAGAGATCTCATCATAAAGCAGGGCTGCTTTTGTGTATTTCTTGCTGGCATACAATTCATCCGCTCGGGCAAGCTTCTCAGCTGTGCTCAGTTCCGTTTTATTCTTGCTGCAGGCGCTGAAGGCCAATAAGATCAGCAGTATATATCCAAGATATCGTCTCATCAATGATCCTTATTCGATAGTCCATAACAAAAAGATGATCGAGGCCAGTGCAGTACTGGCGATCAAGGGTTCAAACCAGCGCAAACGGGGTGCAGAAATTGAGCTATCTCTGGACCCCGCCGGGCTGAAATCATAAGTATCTACTTTTAGCAATTGATGCTGTGGGAGCTTCAACTGCTTGACAACAAAGCTATACACTGGACGTCGCTCACTGCGGTAGGAAAAGAATGACTTATGTTCTACTATCTGCCATTTCAGATTCAAATCCACCTGAACCAAATTGGCTTCTGAGAGTCCATAATTACTCAAGAGATACGCTTCCGGCATCTCACTGCCCAGATCAAACATGGCATAACTACGAGTATCCCGAAGGTCTGCTTCTTTTGTCAACAGCTCATGAGCAAGGCTTTGGGAAAGCGCAGGAGTCCATTCTCCACAACGTAAATCCAGTAGTACCGGCATATCGGTGGAGATGAACATCGCAATGTGCTTTGCGATCTCATCTGCTTCTCTTTGTTGCTGCTCTGCTGTCAGGTTCAGGGTAAACAAAAACAGCAGGATTACCAGAATCCATGTTTTCATCTGCTGTGTAACTGCTTTGCCGAATTAGGTTTAGTTCAACTGGTTCAGGTAGCTGTTCACCAAGTCCATGCGCCCATAATAGGGATATTGGCGTTTCAGGTTGTTCAAGGCAGCACGGGCTTCGGAGTTGTTCCCCATATTCAAGTGGCACATGCCAATCTTCAACTGAGAATCAGCCTCTTTCCATGAACCAGGATAGCGCGTTACCACTGCCTGAAACTCTTTGAGAGCTGCAGCCCATTCGCTTTTGGCATACCTGCTTTCGCCTTTCCAGTAATTAGCATTCCCGGCATAATCGCTATTGGGATATTGAGCGATGAAAGCGTCCAGCATCTCAATGGCTTTGTCATAATTACCATTGTTATACTCCATGCGGGCAGCTTCATAGACCTCACGTTCTGCATCCACGCCAAGATCAGCAGCGGTGTGAGTAGTTTGCATTGCCGTGGGTTTGGTGGCAGGGGTAGCGGATTGGTTCATTGCCTGGCGCAGGGCAGCAATCTCAGCTTCCATTTCCTTACGCTGAGCTTCCATCTGGGCTTGCACTGCGGCAAGATCCTGATCGCTGTAAGTGGCGCTCCCCATCGTACCGTCTTTCAAACCGGCAATATGCTGCTCGATTGCGGCAATCTTACCATCCACTTCCGCTTTATTCCGTTCCAGCAAAGAGGCAAGGTCATTGACTTTTTTTGCTAGTTGCGGATCGGCTGCAGGCGCAGAACCGTCAGCAGATGGAGTTGTGCTCAAATGATCCATCAGATAGGCGATATCTTCCTGCATCAAAGCGTTTTGCTTCATCTGCTCATCGCTGATATCACGAACAACCATGGTCAGGGCTTCAAGCTCTTCGGCGTTTCCAGCACTTCCCATTTTGCGATCCTGCATGATCTCCTTGCGCAATACACCCAGCTCGGTGTTATTCTGAGCCAGGGCACTTTCCATCTTGTTCACCCGTTCCTGTTCGCTGCGGAAAGCCTGGTTGCTTACACAGCCAGCGAGTAGAATCGGCACCAACGCTACTAATAACAACTTTTTCATAGCCAATCTCCTTTGTAACTATTGTGTTGCTAAAAATGCTTTATATGCTTTGTAGGTGGAATACAAATCAGCTTTGGAACAGAGTTCGTAAAGCGAGTGCATTCCCATTATTCCCACTCCGCAATCTATTACTTCGGCTCCCAGATTTGCCAGAATGTAGGCTATGGTTCCTCCACCGCCTTCATCGACCTTACCCAGTTCGCCCATTTGCCAGAATACTCCGGCTTCATTGAATATCTTCAAAACTTTTGCAGTAAACTCTGCGCTGGCATCATTGCAGGAGTATTTGCCACCACTACCGGTGAACTTTGAGATGCCGATGCCATGGTTGAAGATCACTGCATTCTGCTTTTCGTGAACGTTCGGATAGTTTGGATCCAACACCGCAGTTACGTCTCCACTTAGGATTTGGGAGTTCATAAAGACCTTCCGCAGGTTTGCGCTGGACTTGTCTTCACCCTTGTAGGCCAGGAGTTCACCCACAAAGTCCTGAATAAAGATGGAATGAGCACCGGTTGCTCCCTGGCTGCCCACTTCTTCCTTGTCCGAGAAATACACAATCATGCTGCGTTTTGGTTTCTGATCCAGATTATCCAGCAGAGCTGTCAATGCGGTGTATGCGCAGATGCGGTCGTCATGTCCGTAACCCACAAGCATTGATGAATCAATGCCCGCATCCCTGGCTTTGGTAGCGGGAACCAATTGCAATTCAGCAGAAAGGAAATCAGCTTCATTGATGCCATAAGCCTTGTTCAAAGCTTTGAGGGCAAAGGCTTTGGCAGCTTCTTTTTCTTCGCAGGAAGGTTCAATCATACCGGAAAACACCAGATTCAACTTGGAAGCATCAATGGCATCATTGATGTTTTTGGAATACTGCTCTTTGCGAGCCAAATGTGGCAGCAAATCCGGTATGATGAATACCGGCTCATTATCCTTTTCTCCCAAACTGATGTTGAGCAAGGAGCCATCGTTTTTTATCACAACGCCGTGCAGGGACAGCGGGGTAGATACCCATTGATACTTTTTGATGCCGCCATAATAGTGAGTGCGCATGCATACCATCTGGCTGGGACCATCTTCATACAACGGATTTTGTTTCAGATCAATGCGTGGAGCATCAATGTGCGATGCCACCATGTTGAATCCTTTGCTTAGCGGATCAGTTCCCAATACTGCAACGGCAAGAGTCTTGCCCCGGAATACACGATACACTCTGCTGCTGCCCTTTTTGCCATCAATGGCTACAAACTTGTGTTTCTTGAGCAGGTTTTCCATCCAGACTGTGGTTTCACGTTCAGTTTTGCACTGGTTCAGAAACTCCTTATAAGGTGACGCATAATCCATGGCAGCTTTTTGTTCTGCGGCCGGAGCATGCTTCCAGAAGTTCTTCCGTTCATAGGTGAGAGGTGATTGTTTTTGGTTTTTTTTCATCGGGTCTCCGTTTTCTATCTGATTTTTAATTACATAATTTCCAGGATACGCAAGTGCCGTTCTCCCATGGGAGCTTGAATCAGGGCAACTTCGTTGATCTTTTTCCCAAGCAGTCCCTTCCCAATTGGGGATACAACCGAGACCACCTGCAAAACCTGCTCGTCTTCATAAAAGTTCAATTCATGAGCGCCAACAATCTTGAAGCTCAATTCTTCAGAAGTGTTTTGATCCACCGTTCTGCAGGCGCTACCAAAACGAACCGCATCCTTCGGCAATACTGAGGGGTCAATCACTTTCAAGGTAGCTGCTTTTCTGCGCAGAAAATCTATTTCACTATCGATAGCTCGTTGCCGTTCTTTGGCGGCTTTATATTCAGCATTTTCACTCAGGTCACCAAATTCACGGGCAATTGCCACGGCTTTGATCACTTCCGGGCGTTCACCCAGTAAGTCATTTATGCGCCGCTGCAAGCGATCCATTCCCTGAGTGGTGATATAAATACTCAGATCCACTATGGTTCAGACTCCTTTTTTACGCTTAATCAATCTCATGGCGGTGTTGCTGGCTTTCTTTACTCTGGCATTACCGCTACGGGTCCACAATTCTACTATTGGTTCAATTTCGGGATGATAATCCACAATTGAGGCACATAACAACTCCACAATCTGCGGATCGCGAGAAATGCCAAACTCCTGCCATACTTCCAGATAGGAAGTGGAATCCAGCTTGGCAATGGTTTTTAACATATTGACCTGTAAAGACTGCTGTTCCCCCAGAGGGTAGAGCCATTGGTTTTGAAAGTGCTTCAACACTTCCGGGATCAAATCCTCTCTGCGCTTGATCAACTTGATGCAGAGGTTCAGTGCTTGCTGTGAAAGCTCAGATGAACCGCGTTTGCTCCAGGTGAACACAATCTGCAGATATTTCTCGGGATGCTTACGGCAAAGCGGCAGCATCACCTTATCCAGCAAAGCGTTGATCTCCGAGCCATCGGCCTTGGCCATGATCTCTTCCATGAGGGGGATATAGATATCGGGTTTTTTATGGGCAAGCTTGCTCATGATCGCGGCAAATGCCTGCTTGCCATAATCTCCTTTCTTAAACCATAGATAACGGAAAAAGGGGATTTGTTCCGGGTGCTTCTTACCGAGGCGCTGCACAATGATCCCAGAAACAAAACTGATCACTTCCGAGGGAATTTTACCATGACTACGTTCGGGATAAGCATTGAAGATGATTTCAAAATCGTAATCCTGCTTTATGAGCTTGTTCTGCAAGTAGTACTCGGTATCCTGAGTCAGCCGTTCTTTCCAATCTATGGTAAGCATCTATATCTCCTATTATTTCCATATTTTTCCACTTACGTCATAAGCATGGGAAAGACTAATACTGTCAAGCAAAAAGTGTGCTGGACGGTTACAGCCCGTTAATTGTCCTCACGATGCCGTCACCTTGTGGTCACAAAAGTAACGGCAAGGTGACCGCATCGTGACAGCAAACACTGGGGATGAAGTTCTCTCCAGCAATGGGACTAGCCTGACCTTTATACCCCGTGAAGCTAATCCAGCCTAACCCGGATCAAATCAGCTATTCTGCGATCCAACACATAACGAGCATCGCCAACAGCGACGATTATATTGGGTTCCTGCAGTTCATTACGGAAGATAGAGATTCGAGAGCCCACATAGATTCCCCGCTCTATGGTGCGTAAATCATTGTTGCAATATACAGTTCCAGATTTACCTTCGCTGAGATCAGAAAGCGCCAGACAATCTCCTCTCTGGCAGTGACACTGGTGCCTGCTTTGGAAGAAACGGCTTCCCCATTGTCTCATTCTACGTCGTGCGTTCATGTTTCTTTCCTATATTCTTTAAATTCCAATAAATCAATACCAATATGCCCACCCCTATACTAATCCAATATACTGAAGCAGCTTCAAATGCGGCAATCTGATAGAAGAGCATTGCCACGATCCAGGCCAGCAGATTGAGATAGAGAAATGTGAACAGGGTCCAGCGGCTGCCATGTTCTTTGAAGAGCATGGCCAAGGCTGCGGCACAGGGAGAATACAATACTACAAAGAGCAGATAGGCCAGGGCTGCCTTCCACCCTCCAAAGCGCTCTTTTAGGTTATCAGATAAAGCAGAGGGGACATCTTCCTGCTCATTAAGCTCCATGCTGAGATCTTCCCCTGAATACAGGCTTTGCATGGTTCCCACGATTGCTTCTTTGGCAAACAAGCCTGTGATCAGCGCTACTGATGCTGCCCAGTTATCTCTTTCGATGCCAAGAGGTTGCAGCACTGGAGTGATTGCATGACCACCAATTTCTAACACGCTCACCTCTTCGCGCTGAGGGCTGAATATGTTTGGCACCATAATTGCCTGCAGGATGGTGATTACCGCAATCACGGTGAGAATAGTCTTACCAGCTCTGAGGATGAAATCTTTGAGCCTGAACCAGGTGTGCAACATGATGCCATTCAGAGTGGGAACATGGTATGGGGGCAATTCCATCACAAAGTTTCCAGGATCACTCTTGAATACGGTCTTTTTGAGCAGTAACCCGGTTAGCATTGCCATGATCACGCCAAAGAAATACAAACCGAAAATCACGATATCAGCGCGAGCGGGGAAGAAAATCATGGCCAGGAAGGTATAAACCGGAAGCTTGGCGCCGCAACTCATGAAGGGCGTAAGCAAAGAAGCAAATAACCGGTCCCGGGGAGTTTCCAGGGTACGGGTTGCCATGATAGCGGG
The DNA here is from genome assembly GCA_023230025.1 of Candidatus Cloacimonadota bacterium. Taxonomy (GTDB): domain Bacteria; phylum Cloacimonadota; class Cloacimonadia; order Cloacimonadales; family Cloacimonadaceae; genus UBA5456. The sequence continues at coordinate 9,768 of JALNYD010000027.1, forward strand.
AACGGTGCAGCCAAAGCCAACCAAAAGCGGGATAAAGGCTTTGCCGGGTAACCCGATCCTGCGCATGAACTTATCGGCAATGAAGGCAGCCCGGGCCATGTATCCACTATCTTCCAGAATAGATAAACTTATGTATATGAAGAATATAGGAGGAATGAAAGTGCCGATCGTAACAATACCTCCACCAATGGCATCACTGAGAAAATAGCTAAGCCAGGCGGGAGCACTGAGTAAGCTCAGCATAGCAGGCAATTGCTCCAGAAAGAGCCAGGAAAGTCCGCTTTCAATCAGTCCAATCACGGGTTCGCTGGCTTTGACGGCAATCAGAAACACCAGATACATCACCACAAAAAAGATCGGTAAGCCCAAAAATCCGGAGAGTAAGACCTTGTCCACCGCATCCGAGAAAGTCCAGTTGCCCGGTCTGCGACGCTTCACAACGTCTTTCACCAGGCCGCGGATGTAACCATAGCGATCATCGGCAATAACATTGATGGCAACCTGCCCGCGATGCTTTTCGATGGCCCGGATTTGCTTTTGCACAGCTTCCAGCTCATCATTGGATAGCTGCATCAGATACTCCTGGTCGCCTTCGATGATCTTCAGGGCTTGCCAGCGAGTCTTTTGCACCTGCCAGTAAATATCAGTCGCCTGGGGCTGGGCTTTATCCATACTATCCAGATTGCTTTTGCTGATCACACCTTTCCATATCTGTTCAAGATGCTCTTCCACCACCTCGTCATAACGGATCTGTGCGGGGATCGGAGGATTGCTAAGATTGTATTCTATGCGCTGCATCAGGGATTCTGGGTTGAAACGCTTGTTCAAAACCACAGGCTTAACCTCAAAACCCAGGTGACTGCTCAGATGCGCCAACTCAATCTTGAGCCCATTGCGTTCTGCAATATCGGTCATGCTCAAACACATCAGAAGGGGTGCGCCCAGTTCCATAAGCTGAACAGTGAGATACAGATTGCGCTCCAGATTGGAGGCATCGACGATGTTTACGATCAAATCCGGCTTTTCGTTCAGGATATAGTTCCTGGTAACAAGCTCATCAGGAGTACCGCCATTGAGGCTGTAAATCCCCGGAAGATCGATCACTTCGTATTTGGTGCCCTTATAGCTGAAAGTGCCGCTTTTGTGCTCAACGGTGACGCCTGGCCAATTGCCCACGGTTTGTCTGGAGCCAGTTAAAGCATTGAATAAGGTGGTTTTACCTACATTCGGATTGCCTGCAAGAGCTATCACAAGTTTCTTATTGAGATTCATTCGCATTTATCCTGCATTTCCAGCATAAACCACTGATGCTGATGTTTATATGGTTGATCTCAAACTTCTGTGCTTTTGCAGCAACTTCGATCCGGGGTACAAGCTCGTCCAGATTAGTTTCAAACACCTGCTTGCAATTCTCACAAATCCAATGTACATGCCTTGGGTGCCCCAGAATATGCTCAAAGCGGTCCCTTCCCTCGCTGCGCATGGCAAGCTGAATCAACCCGGCATCAAGTAACAGGGGGAGAGTGCGGTATACCGTTGCCAGCGAGACATTCAAGCCCTTGAGGCTGTCATGTAGTTTCTCGGCATCAAAATGCTCGTGCAGCTCAAAAGCGGCATCCAGAATCAGCTTACGGCTGCGTGTGAGCTTAAACCCACGGAGTTCCAGGAAGTCTTTGAATCGTGTATTGTGGTCTGGCATATTCAATCCTTAATGAGAATCATTTGCAACCAGCTTTTGAAATACCGGATTCCTGTCAAGCTCAATCTGTCGCTAATACTCAGATTTCCTTTTTCTCTCGCTTGCAAACTTCTGCCTGTGGATCTATATACCCTCACTGAAAACTTCAAATCCAATCACCAAAACTTCAAATGTCCAAGTCCAAAAGACGAAGAGCATGACAAGTAGAATGTTCAAAATTGCTAACTTCTATCAGGTCATTTTATTGTGTATATGACGCAAGTTTCCTGATAATCAAGGTGAATGTCCAAGTCCCTCAATAAACGGTGGGTGATTTGAAGTTTTGGTGATAAAAAGAGTTAGATTATTAAGGAATGTCCAAGCCCAACAAAGCAGATAAAACTAACCATATCGTATTTGTTAACAATGTAATAACTTCATTTGTCCAAGTGAGAGCAATTTGAAGTTTTAAGTGACGGTTTGCAGGCGCTATCAATTGCTGATCCTCACCCTTCCTCTGGCAACCTGCTGGGCGGTACGGCGACCGCCTGTACATTTTAAGATCCCTATCATAATCAGCATAGTATATGTCCTGCTCCGGTTTTTTGGATAATATAAGATTGTACGGGCGCTCGCCACATCTAATTTTTTGGAGAATGCCTGGATGAAATCGCTTGACAATGAACCGAGACAAAAAATGTTGAATACAGATTATAAATGTACCACCAATAGTAACTAACCCAACGAAAACCGGACAATCTGAAACTTCTTGAAGGAGGAGACTACAAATGAAGATAACAATCTGGGTAGTTGTTTTTTTATTAATAACCACCATGTTATGCGCTGTGAATGTCGTGATTGGAGGCTCTGGGATCTGTAATGGCCCAGACGAGTCTCCCTGCCCTTATGGCAACTTCTACCGCAATGAAAGAGTGCAGTGCATCATTGAAGCCGCTGAGATTCACGCAGCAGGCGGAGGCGCAGGACCGATAAACTCGGTAAGCTTGAATGTATTTCAATTGAATGATGTGGGGCCTTTATCGAATTATAGAGTAAAAATTGGCACCACAGATCAAGCTGTATACAGTAATAATGATTTTATCCAGGATCTTACAGAGGTTTGGTGGGCGGCAAGCTTTCAGCCTTCATTAGGTGAAAACGTTCATTACTTCAATCAACCATTTGTCTGGGATGGTGTTTCTAATATAGTTCTGGATATGGGGTATTCGCTCACCTCATACTATGCTCCCGAGACTGCCAATCCCGGGGTGGAATGGGGTTCTACCGGAGCATTGCGCACTGCCTACATTATGTCCGACGCTACCGATGCTGGTGAGACGTTGATAGCTTACCAAAGGTCTGTCTATCGCAGTAAGATAACCTTCAATATGGGCGCACAGAATCCCACTGTTCCTAACTCCGTGATTCCTTCCTTCCCTGGTAACGGAGCTACCCATATCCCGGTTCCCTCCACGATCAGTTGGATTTCAGGGGGTGGCAATCCGGAGGGCTATAAGCTGTATCTGGGAACGGTCGATCCTCCTCCTTTTATAGCTGATGTAGAGCAGGATTCCACTTATACTGATACCTTGGCTTATGATACTACATATTACTGGCAAATTGTGCCCTATAACTCTTTTGGGGATGCGGTAGACTGCCCAGTATGGTCTTTCTCTACCCGTACTGATCCTGTAATATCAAGCTTCCCCTGGCAGAATGATTTTGGCAGTGGAACCAGTATCTCCTTTCCATTACCGGATTGGTCATTTTATTACGGGGTGCTGTCAGACAGCACCAGTCTGGGCAATCCCGGCACTGGATACTGGTATCTTGGCAATTGGTTAAATCAGGGGCCAACTAATCGTGCTCCCACCCTTCCCATCCAAACCACTAATACTGGCTGGATGATTACCCCCTGGCTTAATCTTCCCACAGCTAATTATGATCTGAGTTTTGACCTTGCCATGGTGGCACGATTTACCTCCCAACCACCCCAAACCACCGGGTGGGACGATGTTTTCGCCGTTTTGGTAAGCAACGATGAAACTTGGAATACATCAAGGATTTTACGCAAGTGGGATAATACGGGTTCTGAATATGTGCTAAACAGCCTTGGGAATCAAGGGATTAATATAACGATCCCGATAGATTCACAAGGGATGACACGCATTGCTTTCTACGGGGGGTCGCAGTTTTCTAATGCCAGCAATCAAATCTTTGTAGATAACATCGAGGTTCGTTTAAATCCTGGTCTGCCTATATTAACAGTGAATCCGGGAAGCATGGATTTTGATATCGGGATGCAACACAACTTTAGCCAGATAATTGAGCTTAGCGTGAGTAATAGTGGGCAGGATACACTAAGAGTGGATCTAGATGATATCACAATTATTGGTGAGAATCCTGAGTGTTTTTCGATTATCTCATCGGGTCTTCCTTTTGTTTTAACCTCAGGACAAACCGCAGTATTGCCAGTGCAGTTCAATCCCAGCTCCGAGGGTGCCAAATCAGCTATCCTGAGAATCGTTAATAACCAATGCCGCCAGAACTATGACATTCCCCTTAATGGGTATGCCTTGTCAAATCCCAGCGTGGCAGTTGGTATTGGCTCAGAAACATCAAATTATCTCCCAATAGAAGCCAATAGAGGGTTTTCTTACAGTCAATCAATAATTCTGCAAAGTGAGATTAATGTGCCCTTCCGACAGATAAAACAACTATGGTTCTATTGGAATAGTATGTATGAGGGTTTCAGTTCAAATGAATGGTGTATCTATATGGGACATACAGCCAAAACCGTCTTCGAGAACGGAGATGACTGGGTTCAATCTGATGGCCTTATCAAAGTGTTTGATGGTAGGGTTGATCTACCTGCAGAACCAGGTTGGATTTGTGTTCCATTGGATACACCCTTTATTTATGATAATATTTCCAATCTGGTGATTGCCACGGAAGAAAACGAATCTCTTTATTCGGGTTTTACTTCTGGATTTAGAGGTACTTCTGTAGGTAGCTCCAGGAGTATGGCCTATGGGGCTAGTGATTTTAATCCTGGTCCTGATGATCTATATACGGGCGTTCTCTATAATTTCATTCCCAACACTATACTTTGCTTCGAAGATGCTTCGACCACTCCGATCCTACAAGTATCAGAAACGGAGATCGATTTTTACTCTCAGGAAAGTGGGATTGCAGATGGTCCATTGAAGATAGTCCATATTCGTAATGTAGGTGGTGGGACACTCATCTTTGACAGTAATCAGATGACGATTCAAGGGCCTGAGGCTGATCATTTCGTTTTATATGGTGATGGATCCTGCCAATTGCAAACCGGACAACGGGCATCGTTTCTACTGCGTTTTAGTCCTCTATCTCCTGGGGAGAAGAATGCATATCTCCTGATACCGGGAAACGCTATTCCGGACACTCTTCGTTTAACAGGTATGAGTTACCCTGCGGGTAGCTTCTATGAAAATTTCGAAGGAACTCTATTCCCTCCAGAAGGCTGGGAACGCAGCGATCTTCAATGGACTCAATTCGAAAGTTGCCAATATCCTGAGTTAATCCCGGCAGGGACATATTGTGCCTTATCCAGCATGAATCGAGACCATCCGGTATCACATTTGATTACTCCAGCCATAAATCTTGAGACTGGGGCTAAGACATTAAGCTATTTAGCGAGAGGTTTTAATAATAACCACTGTTATGGAGCATCTACATTGAAACTCTCCTACATGTCCATAAATGATTCGGAATGGGTCGACCTGCCAGATTCTGTGTGGTTCTTTTATGACGAAACTGAACGCATTGTAGTTCATGATATCAGTTTTTTAGGTGCCAGCAGTTACCGATTCCGGTTCTCGGTGATTTCCAATTTCTGGTGGAGTACGGAGGCCCTTTCTTCAGTAATGCTGGATGATATTAGATGTACAGGTTGCTTGGGGTCTGTTTTCCTTGAGACTGACCGAACCGATGCATATCTCAGCAGCGATTCAAGCAGCAGTGTTCAGATTCAGTTAACTACCTGGAACGATTGGACTGCCATTTGCTCTGAGCCATGGTTACATATATCATCAACATCAGGCAATTCAAGTACTTCTCTAAGCATCTTCGCAGATCAGAATCCTGGCTTATCATCCCGAAGTGCTACTATCACTTTCAGCAATGGCATTACTCCAGATCGTATCTGTAATGTTGTGCAAAGTGGTTTAAGGGGGAATGCACTATCTTTTGACGGAGTTGATGATTACGTTGTAACCCAACAATCCGTGGTTAGCATAAACGATGCTTTCTCGATTAGCACTTGGGTGAAATGGCAGCCATCTTCACCCAATGAGATTGACTTTATCTGTGCCAATTTGTATGAACAGATGGAAATCCATACCGGAGCAACAAACAACAACCTACGATTCATACCGACTACCGGAGTTTACCTGGATGCGGGACCGGTTCTTGCCACAGATACTTGGACTCATATTGCGTGTTCCTATAGTATAAATCCGGCTGAGGCACATATCTGGGTAAACGGAGTTGAGCAGACTATCGTCAACAATGGCCCAAATCCGATTGGAACCGCTTTTTCACAAACCCCTGGTTCATTGTATCTAGGTCGCAGGGCAAGCAATATGTTCTATTTCAATGGCAACATGGATGACTTCTCTCTATGGAATATAGCACTTACTTCATCCCAGGTTAATTCGTTATTACATGCTCCCCCTGATTTGGTTAATAGTGGATTGCTTCTGTACTATAATTTTAATCATGGAGTACCGAACGCTGATAACCCAAGTGTTTCACAGTTGGTGGATTACAAGAGTGGAATGGACGGCACCTTGCACAATTTCACACTCTCCGGGGAAACGTCAAACTGGGTGAATAGCGGGGCCATGGTGCCTGCGTTGCTGTCAGCTCCTGTACTAAGCTTTTCTCCAAACGCGATTCTGAATTGGGACACAGTTCCGGGAGCTGATTGCTACAAAATCTACCGGGCCAGCACGAGTGACGGCACTTATGAGCATATTGCCACCACCTACGAAAACTCCTGGCAGGTTGACTCCTCGCTTTTGGATAGAGCTTTCTTCAAGATTATCGCAGTATCGGAGCCAGCGCGCAAGTGATCTTGGGATGTCCTGCCCTTTGCCCTCTTGAAAGCCACTCGCCTAATACTTGAACACCACCTGAGCTCGGTTCAGGTGGTGTTCAAGTGGATTTCAAGATGTGCTCAGGCTACAAGGGGGGGTAGCATGCGAAAAGAGTATCGATTTATCGGATTGAGCTATGGTTGGGGATGATCCTTCATCATGGCTTCGAGGGCAAGGTTAATCTCATATAATGCAGTAGGATTTTCTCGGTCTCCATTTTGGGACTGATTTCTAGCTTCTCTAGCGGGGATATTTGTTACCCCCAAACACATTGATTCAGTTCATGCAACCTCCTCATTCTCAACTGCATTGCAGTAGAAAGTTAGCCTCAGATCTTTCAGTCTATCAAGGGCTTCTGCGAACTTCGTTTGCCTCTTAGGGTTGGACAACCCCAACCTCAGGACGTCATCCCTTCCATCCTTTCCCATCAGGGCAGGAATAACCAGGTATTCCATCCTTATGGTGCGTAGTTTCCTATCTTTATCACTGGTGTGGAGCACCTGTTTTATGAGTACTGTCACAAGGTTGTGTAGGATCAAACAGATCGTCATTAAAACCGCTTCCGTAGCCCAGAAACTCTTCATGTTATAGGCCGAGAGTCCAAAGCCATCCTTCAGGTTTTCAATGATGTTCTCTACGTTGGCGCGGGGACGATAATGGCACCATATTTCGTAAGGGCTGGCCGCATTGTTGTTTGTGATATACAGCGAGTGGTGATACTCTTTGCCATAGTCCTCGTCCTGGAAGAGGCTCAGTTGCTTGCCGGTAGCTTTCGGACGCCTTTGGATCTCCTGACGGACAACGATATAGCGTCGCTCTCCTCCCCAGCTTTCGTTCAGGTGTGCGTATTTGAATTCGCCGACTTCGATACCATTGTCAATCCGCGTCCATTCAGTCTGATGGTATATAAGCTTCTGGAAAAATTGATGTATGGGAGCAGATATCACATACTCCATATTGTCTTCTTCGAGCTTCAGGATGAAATTGCGGTCATAGTATCCGCTATCTGCTAATACCCGTTCTATCTTGATGTTTCCAATGAATCCCTTTGTCTGGCTGTAGAAATCAACAATCCCATTGGCAGAACGTGTATTGCCTGATCTATTCCAAAAGTTGACTGTGTAACCGCTTCCCAGAAAAGCCAGCTGTGGGTGGTTTGATGGCCTGCCCCGCTTGGCGGGATTGTAGCCTTTCTTTGCTCCTTCCTGAGTGCCATAGCGGGTGATGACCGTGGAATCAAAACGCAGAGTGTCCTTCTCAATGCCCGCGTCATCCAGCAGTGGACGCAAGAAATGCTGGCTGATGTTTTGCAGCACGATTGGCAGTCATTACACCTGATTCAATCTCAGATACGACCATCCTCTTAAACTCTTCACTGTATCTAACTTGTGAGTCTTTTGCCTTCATTTCTATTCTCCTTACT
>JALNYD010000258.1 GCA_023230025.1 Candidatus Cloacimonadota bacterium
TCCAAAGCATGTCCAAACGCCTCGCTAATTTGCAGTAATAGTGTCAGCAAACAGTCCAAAAACGTCCAAATAGGCGCTTGGACATTTCCAAAGCCAGTCCATCGCAACTAACCACTAATCAAAACCTTATCTCCACTTTCCCCTTGTGTCACTTCTTGCAGCTTTGGGTGTCAGTTTATAAACACAAAGGAAGCCGCGTAATGACGTATGGATTTCTGGACAGTCTCTTGTAACTCATCTATGGTGGATAGTTAACAAATCATTGACATAAATATGGGAAATCTGGGAATGTATCTTGCACATAGGTCCAGATATCTTGACATCCATGGAGGATACCATGAAGAAATTGCTTGTACTAATTTGCCTGATAGCCTTGTGGGCTGGTCTTGGCGCTGCCTGGAATCTTGCCACTTTTAATCTTGAAGATCTAAATCTCGCTCCCAATGCCCTGACTGACTATGTTCGTTCAGTGAGCAAGGCGGGGCAGAAGATCTATCATTATAATGATCAATACATCCTTGCCAGTCAAAATGCCAATGATCCGGCCTGGAGCGCGATTCCGGAGCCTCAACCCGGTGAAAAGCTCTATTTGCTTAGCAAGATCAAGGCTTCAGCTCCTGCGGAAGTGCAAAGATCCGCCAGAATCCTGGCAGATTTGGGAAATGAGCTGTTGATTTCTTCAAGGCTGGATCTGCCAATCTTGCGCAGTTCTTTGAAAGGATCCTTTATGGCGCTTTCGGAGCAGGGGATCAGGATTCCTCCCGCCGAGCCGGAATTGATCTACAATTCTGAAGATCGCACCGAAATCCAGCAATTGATCTCCCAGGTTTCAGCCGATAGCGTGATGGCATTTATCCAAAGTATGCAGGATTTACAAACCCGTTATGCCCTGGCTGATAATCGGCTGGAAGTGGCAAATTGGATTAAGGCCCAGTTTGAGCGCTTTGGAATCACGAACGTCGAATTGCAGCCCTTCGAATGGAATCTAACCACGCAGTACAACGTTGTAGCCACTATTCCGGGAACGATGTATCCGAATGAATACCTGGTTGTGGGTGGGCATCATGATTCAATCACTTACACCACTCCCTATGAACTTGCCCCTGGGGCAGACGATAACGCTTCCGGATCAGTTGCAGCAATAGAGATGGCCAGGGTCATGATGGCTGCGAACTATCAACCCAGATGCAGTATTCGCTTTGTCACCTTTGCGGCTGAGGAGTTTGGATTATGGGGCAGCCAATACAATGCCAATGTATCCGCCGCGACTGGTGAAAGCATTCGCCTGATGATCAATCACGATATGATCGCAAATAACAACCCCGGCAATCACAGTGTGCAACTGATGCCATATGAAGGAGCGCTTCCTCATTCACAACACGCTGCCACCCTTACCCAGGAATATACTAATCTGGACGTCGTGTATGGCTATTTGAACAGCTCCAGCAGTGACAGCTATTCCTATTGGGTCAATGGCTATCCCGTGGTGTATTATTTTGAAACGGATTTCAGTCCCTATTATCACAGCGACCAGGATCTTACCACCTATATCGATCCGGTTTATGCGGCAGAAGTGATCCGGGCTTCCACGGCTGTAGCGGTCAGTTTCGCAGATATGCCCGGAGCTCCGCAGAATGTCTCAGTTTGGGATGTGGGCGATGGCAGCTCATTATACATTAGCTGGGATGAGATTAATGATCCGGCAGTGGATTTTTTCCGCGTGTATTATAGCTCTGATAGCTGGAACACCTGGCAAACCCAGGAATCCAGTATAAATAACTGCACGATCACGGGCTTGAATGCAGGAACTTATTACGACGTGGCCATAGCCACAGTAGATAACGATGGCAACGAGAGTTATCTGGTCTATTGCTCAGGAACGCCCTGGGCCAATCCGCTGACTCCGGTCAATCTCACTGAAACTCCTGACTTGAACCAGGTGCAGTTGCAGTGGGATGCAAACACAGAACTTGATCATTATGGATACTGGGTTTATCGCAGTACCGATCCCGGACAATTGGGTGACAAAATCCACCCCGGAACCCTGAACGATAATTATTTCACTGATCATAACGCCGCAGGTCTGGCGGATGTTTACTATTATTACAGAGTTGTCGCTCTGGATCAAGACCAGAATCAAAGTGAGCCCACCGCGGCTATCTCCAGTCGTCCGGTTACCCTGGATCAGGGGGTTTTGATAGTGGACGAAAGCCTGGACTATGCTGGCAGCAATCCCTTCCAGCCTACTGATGCCATGGTAGATGAGTTCTACAACCGGGTGCTGGATAACTTCAACACTCAGAATCTGGATTTGTTGGCCCTGGGTGAACTGCCCAGATTGGCAGATATCGGGGTTTTCGGCTCAATCCTCTGGCATGGTACCGATACTTCGGACATGACGATCCCATATTTTGTCCGGGATCAATTGGCCAAGTATCTGGAACTGGGAGGAAACATCCTGTTTACTGGTTATCAACCCAGCCTGGCTTTTGACTTGAATGCCTCATATCCTTCCTCCTTCGATGAAGATAACTATCTGAATTCCGTCCTGGGAATCAGCGGAGTCGATTACAGCATCCAGGGCAGATTCAAATATGCTATGCCTCAGATCGAGAACTTCCCTGCCCTGCAGGTAGATAGCCTGAAAACAAGCTCAGCTTTTAACGGTCATATCATCCGGGTTGAAGCTCTGCAAACCGCTCCCGGAGCCAGCACCGTTTACACCTATGGCTCGGATTATGCAGATGACAGCACTCAGGGTCAGTTGAATGATGGAGTAGTAGCAATCTTCAATGAATATGGCGCGGGAAGAATCTTCAGCCTCAGCTTTCCCTTATATCATATGCAGGAACCTGGCACTCGAGCCCTGCTCAATCATGTGTTCCGCTACTATTTCTCCGAAAGCAGCCCCAATCATGATGAAGTGGTTACTCCGGCAGCCCTGGGTCTCCGCAGCTATCCCAATCCCTTCAACAGTCACAGCAGCTTTGTTGTTCAGGGTCTTGATCCCAAACAAGCTATGAAAGTGGAAATCTTCAACCTGAAAGGTCAGAGAATCCGCACCCTGCATGACGCTGAAGCCAAAACTGAGCTCTCCTGGGATGCCAAAGATGATTCCGGACGCACAGTAGCCAGCGGGATCTATTTTGTCAAACTCAGCCAGGGAAATCGCACGATTACTAAGAAAATGGCGCGTATGTAGCACCTCACGCCAATGCTCTGACAGATGTTCTGAGCAACTCTGAAGCCATGAACACGAAAGCCTGATCAGTGGCTCGGTGAGCAGTTACCGTAGCCTGGCTTGATGTCTGCTTCATCCCCATGAGTTACCGTCACGATGCGGTTACCTTGCCGTTACTTTTGTGACCACAAGGTAACGGCATTGTGACGACAGATAATGGGAAACATACTGATAAGGGAGAATATCGCTTTGATAAGTTCGGATAGATGTGGATGCATTGGTGTTTGTGAAATAGAAGAAAGCCAGAGCAGAATGTTCTTGACAAAATGAACGAAAGTATAATCATAACACCATGATCGTAAACAATGAGGTGAAGCGTAATGATAATCAAGCTGATGCAAGCTCTGATTCCTCCGGCAACCAACACTAAACATCGAGCTCTGATCCTTGCTGCTACAAAGCTTTTCCATCGATATGGCTTCAGCAAAGTGAGTGTGGAAGAGCTGTGTCGCTATGCCGATGTCAGCAAAGTAACTTTTTACCGTTACTTCAAGGGAAAAGACGAGCTTATCCTCCATATCATGACACTCCTGATGGAGGATGCGATTCAGCGCACGAATGCCGTTCTGGATGGGGATTTGAGCTTGAAGCAGAAGTTTGACCAGGTGATTGTGATGAAGCAGGAGCTGATGAGTGCTATTGGCGAAGAGATCATTCAGGGTCTCTTCAGCTATCCTGCATTACATGAATATTATCTGAGCTTAGTTCAGGAAAGCTACAAGCAGTTAAGGGACTTTTTGTTACGTGAGCAAGAGCAGGGGCGGATCAATCAGGGTTTGAATATTGATATTTTCATGGTAGTCATCCGAGAAATAGCAGCTTTTTTGAGCAGAGAAAGCTTGAACAGATCCGGGAGCAGATTCAAAGAACTGGTGGCACAGGTTAATGAGATTCTG
>JALNYD010000261.1 GCA_023230025.1 Candidatus Cloacimonadota bacterium
CATATTGACTGATTTGGTAGTTCTGACAAAACTTGCAGCTTAGATTGCAGCTATTGAGACCCAGAGACAGAATCTTGGAACCGGGACGATAATGGTACAAGGGCTTTTTCTCAATAGGATCCAGCGCCAAGGCTACTGTCTGACCATAGTTTGTGGCATACAAAAGGCCGGATTCATTCTGCCGGCTGTTGCACAGGCCTTTTTCTGAATCCAATATCTCACAGAAATGAGGGCACAGTTCGCAACGCAAGGTCTTGCTACCAAGCTTTTGATAATACATTGCTTCACGCTTTAACACAGGCATTTCTTGATCTCCTCAATATGATTCTTCAAAGCTGCTGCATTTTCCGTCAAGACCTTTTTTGCGTTTTCACCCATATCTGCTCGTAACTGATGATCTGCCAGTAACAGCGAGATATCTTCCATCAACGTTTCTTTACTGGAGACCATTATTCCCCGGCTCTGCTGCAATATATGCACGGAATCTTTGCATGAGGAGTAGTAATTTCCGATGATTATGGCTTTTGCATAAAAAGCCGGTTCCAAAGGATTGTGACCTCCAAAATCAAAGAAACTCCCACCTATGACCGCCACATCACAAATAGCATAACATTCGGCAAGCCTGCCCAAGCTGTCAATCACCACAATATCGTGCCTGCCAGAAAGCTGGGAATGTAACACATAGTCCATCTCCCGCAGCAAGGATTCAACCTCCCGCACTCGCTTGGGATGGCGCGGAGCCAGAATGAGCTTGAGATTTGGATGTGCCTTCCGAAGATGGGGATAAGCTTTGATGATTAGTTCCTCTTCTCCGGGTCGGGATGAACCCCAGCACAATATGCTGTCCTCGTCTGTATAAAACCACTGTTTTCGAAGCTCCTGCTGCGTGAATGAGGGCAATTCAATGGCAAACTTCAGATTACCTGCAAACTCTGCCTTACCTAGGAACAAAGCGTTGAATCTCTGCGCATCGGCTTCACTTTGGGCTAAAACCTTCTTAACTGTGCTACCCCATAACGTCATTAAACTCCGGATCTTCAGGTAGAAATCCAGAGTCTTTGGTGAAATCCTGGCATTGATGAACACGATGGGGATATTCTGCTTCCTGGCAGCATACAACATATTTGGCCAAATCTCGGTTTCAGCGATCAGAATCAGACGGGGTCGAAGTGCTCTCATCTGAGCTTGTTTCAAGTGTGGAACATCAAGTGGGGAAAGAGATACCGTAAGCTTGGGAAATAGTTGTTTTGCCCTCTCCCTGCCAGTTACGGTAATCGTGTTCAAATGCAGGGTAAATCCGGATTCTGCCAAAGCTCTAATCAGGCTGCTGAGCGCATTGATTTCACCCAGGGAGGCAGCGTGTATCAAGATATCAGTTTTGCCCTGCCCAACTCTGAGTGCTTCCCGGTAATGCTTCGCCCCTAATCCCATCCAGATCAAGGGATATGCAAAGCAGTACACCAGCTCTATAACAAGCCGATACAGGAGAAACAAGAGTACAAGTAGTATTTTCATCATCATCAATAAAAAAGGACGCCCTCTCAGGCGTCCGAAAGAATGGCGGGAGCGACGAGACTCGAACTCGCGGCCTTCTGCGTGACAGGCAGACGTTCTAACCAACTGAACTACGCCCCCAGCGTTGTTCTGTATGCGTATGTTGAAGCACTTTCCAAAGAGGGGTCTTTTTTGTCAAGCTCTTTTTTGGAGATTTCTCTATTTTACAAGTCTGGAAGATTAATAACATCAACGAAAATAGATGGTTTGCTTCTATAATACTTTACCAATAAATTCAAATCGCCCTCACTTGGACAAATCATCCTATCACACTATCTGCAATTATGACATGATCTTGTCCTAAAACTTACTTGGACTTGACATCCGAGGGGTTTCCGAAATCAGTTGTGTTTTAATCTGCGTAATTGAAGTTACGAAATCTAAGTTATAATTACTCCTTCTACTATTAAGTTCCTTCGCAGTGATGGACAAGTTGAGGGCACTGGATACTATGTCCAACAGTCTGGATGATGCTTGAGTATAAACCACCGACATCTGCAAATACTTCTTTGATTCTCCAAGCAAGCTTCCTGTCCTCACGATGTGGTCACCTTGCCGTTACTTTTGTGACCACAAGGTAACGGCATCGTGACGACAACCAATGGGGATGAAAAGGATCTCAAACGAGTTAGATTGATAACCAATACAAGCATCTTACTTGATGCTTGTGATGATTTCAAATGGCTTTTCAATAAAGTTTAGCGAGGAGTAGCTCCTCTCATCACCAAGAAATCATTGACAGCAAAGCCCGACGTATAAATTTGTCAATCAGCCGAGCGTTTGAAGCTAAACCATTTGCTGGCATGCTCAAACGCCAAAGGGTATAGTCGGAAACAACTATGCCTCCCGCTTGGAAAGGCTGGCGAATGATCTCGCATAGCCTCCAAACCCACTTTATGGAGGTAAAACAAAGTGAAAAAACTCTTAGTTTCACTACTCGCAGTATTGATGCTGCTGGCCATTAGTGCCTGCAGTGAAAAGGACAACAGCACCGAAGCTACAATCGAAGGCTATCTTCTGGAGCAATTTGTCGGCCAGGATGCCGTCACCCAAATCACAGACCCAAGCGCAGATGCTGAAGATGATTTCAGAAGCCTGTATGGATACGAAATCGTAGCAAGTGATGGTTTTAGCCCTCGCAACAGCAGCAACGCAGGTTGGGATCTTGCCTGGACGAAGTTAAAAACCGGATATATCGTTCCTGATGACAACCATCGCACCTGGTTCAGTGATCCCGAAATGCCGGGAGCCTTCCGGGTAAAAGACGCCACAAACATTCGTTTGTATCGCAAGGTCGATGTGGAGGACAGTCTGGGAGCCGGGTATTATGTTGAGCTGCAGGGCATGACTATTCATCAGATCGAAAACTGGGATGGAGAACAGGAGCCCGCTATCAAGCTTAGCGATCTTCTGGCACAATTTGATAGTTTTACTGGTGCAAGTTTTTATGCCTACGACGATTATAGCAAGGACTATACCCCCGAACAGATCAGTGATGGCTATTACTTGCTTAACAGCGAAGTAACCACCTTCCCTACCCTTAACGATGATCTGGCTGGCGGACTGAAGAAGTTCAAGAAGCTTGCCCGAATCTCAGTTGCCGGGGTGTGCACAAGCACCAATTATATCAATTCCGATGCTGCAACCACTGATCTGAACATTACTCTTCCTACAAACTACAGTGCCTATGAGGCCACCGAACTGATCGATTATTGATCATGATCAGAAAATTATTAGCGATTAGCATGGGGCTCTTCCCCATGCTGATCTTTTGTGTCTCTACTAAACCAGACAGCTTAAAGTCATACTATCTGCATGCCATCAGGGTAATAGCCGATCAACCCGAATCCGCCATTGGTACAATCTCCCAATTGCAGGTATACGAACCTCAGCAAACTGTGTTTGAAGCTATGCAGCAGGCTGCCGGAGTACATTTAAGCCTTGGTACCAAGGATGAGAGCAATCTCCGAATCCGAGGTTTCCGCAAGAATGAAGCCTTGATCTTGATTGACGGAAGACCGCTTACTTCCGGATACTTCGGCAATGTGGATCTTTCCAAGATCATTCTTTCCGACATCCAGGATATTGCAGTAATCAAAGGACCTGCTTCAGCACAATTTGGCAGCGGTAGCATGGGCGGAGTGGTCAATCTGATCAGCTCTCCCCAATCGAACCTTCTAACGCTTAGCAGCCATATCTCACGCAATATGAGATTGATGCAAAGAATCTCTTCCGCCAAAAACTTTGGAGACTTCGGTTATAGCTTTAGCCTGGCTCATGAGCAAAAACCCGGCTTCATGCTCTCAGAGAGCTTTCAAGCTACGGCTTTTGAGAATGGAGCAGTGCGCGATCACTCGGATTTCAAAGCTTGGCATATAGATGCTAAAACTGATCTGAAGATTGCTGATATCCACGATTTGGGGCTATCCTTCGGATATTCATTTATCCCGCACAAGGATATCCCTTCCTCGATCTATGGCAGAGACTACCGCAGCTATAAAAACTTCTACCGGGCTTATTCCAGTTTGGGAG
>JALNYD010000260.1 GCA_023230025.1 Candidatus Cloacimonadota bacterium
CAAGCTTTGCATTATTTTGGCCACCAGGGAGCGGTGACACTGATCTGCATTAGCTTCGGAGCAGAGCAGACACAGCGGTCCCGGCAATTCACGCATAAGCTGCTTCAACAGTGTATCCGCAGCCCGCTCTTCCATCAGGGATCGAAAGCGGAGCTGATATTCGTCCCAAGTGATCTTCTTCCTTCTGATTAGATCCAGTAATTCCTGGTCCGGTGCTAAATCGGGGCTGTGCCGATAACCGATTGCGCAGATCTCGGCAAGGAAATACTCCAGATCACCCGCTTTGGTGAATCCTGCAAGCTGACTGCGGTTATTCAGCCGGATATCCAGCAGTGTTTTCACTTTGGCTTTTTGCAGGAGGCCAAAGAAGGTAGCGGCATTCTTTCCGGTAAATCCGATGGTATAAAGCTTCATTGATCCTCCGCATTCTCCTGCCGCCAGGCAATGGCTTCATTGCGCTTCAGATAAGCCTCTGCCAGGGTTTTGGCAGGATCGGTTTCGCCCTCGATCAGATCGAAGATATCCGGTACGTCACGATTGGGGAAGTATTTATCCAGCAGGCGCTCATCCAACTGAGCCTGAGTCAGGATGGATCCATCGGCCAGGATATGCTTGATCTCGTATCCCGTCAGGCTCAAGGCTCTGGCTACCATGATCGCCCGGTGACAATCGAAGGGATCTTTTTCTGCACACATCAGGACAGGTATTTTGCCCCTTTCCAGCAGGCGATCCATTTGCCTGACCCCCTCCATAAAATCGGGAGAAGCGGTGTAGCTGGCATAATTTAGCCAGCCATCTGGCATATAATGGCTATCATCCGTCTGACGCGCCCCAAACCAAGTGCCAAACCATTCATATGCTATTCCCTGTAAAGTTAGTTCCCGGGCCAGACTTTCACGATTGAACTGCGGATAACGCTTTGACCAGGGAGTGGAACGAACGTCCAACACGAGATTGACTTTCTTGCCTTTCAGCAATTCGATCAGCCGTTCCAACTCGTGATTGGAGTGGCCGACAGTATAAACGATATCCATAGTTCCACCTCTTAATTCAGCTATTCACGAAGGTTCTGATTTGCAGGATCATGTCAACAATTTTTCCATAGGCAGAAATTACTTGACCGAAAAGGGCTGGGACACAAAACAAAATTGATATGCGAAATGATCAATATAGATAAACGTAACGGCTTACAGGAGTAGCGGATGCAATATTCAGAAGAGAGTGTGTATCAAGCGCTGGAAAAGTATTTCGGATTCAGGGATTTTCTTTGTGCCCAAAAAGAAACCGTGCTGGATCTGCTGGAGGGGAAATCACTCCTGGCGGTAATGCCGACAGGATCAGGGAAATCGCTGTGTTATCAGTTACCCGCAATGATCAAGGACGGCTACACATTGGTGGTATCTCCAATGCTTTCGCTGATGAAGGACCAGGTGATGCAAATGCTGGAATTGGGCATCCCCGCTGCCATGCACAACAGCCTGCAGAGCCCTCAGGAACAGCAAAGAGTGCGCGATGAACTGCAAATGGGGAAGATCAAACTGCTCTACATGGCTCCGGAAACCCTGATGCGGCCTCAGATCATGCAGCTTTTGGAAACAAATCCTCCCGCTCTGATCGCAGTGGATGAGGCACATTGCATTTCCATGTGGGGGCACGACTTCCGTCCGGAATACCGGCAATTGAGTTCTCTAAGATCCCACTTTCCCCAAGTTCCCTGTTTTGCGCTTACAGCCACGGCAATCCCCAAGGTCAGAGAGGATATCTGCACTCAGCTTGGTATTCCGCAGGACCGGCAAAGAATTGAGAGCTTTAACCGTTCCAATCTACTGCTGGCGGTGGAGCCGAAAAAGGACAGCTTCCGGCGTTTGATCAGTTTTCTGAAGAGCCATACCAATGAAAGCGGAATCATATACTGTATGACCCGCAAAAAGGTGGAGGACATCGCCAACCGTCTGGCATTGGAAGGATTTATGGCCTTACCCTACCATGCTGGGCTGACCGATATCGAACGTCATCAGCATCAGGAATCATTCATCCGTGATGAGGTGCCCATCATGGTTGCCACCATTGCTTTTGGGATGGGGATCAATAAGAGCAATGTCCGCTTTGTGGTTCACATGGATCTACCCAAAAGCCTGGAATCCTACTATCAGGAGATTGGTAGAGCAGGCAGAGACGGTTTACCGGCTTCGTGTCTCTTGCTATACAGCTATGGTGACGTCATTGGACTGGAGCGGATCATCTATGGTGAAGATGAAGAATTGAATGAAAGCACAAGAGCCCATCTGAGAGCCATGCTGCGCTACTGTGATTATGAGGGATGCCGACGCGTTCCGTTGCTAAATTGGTTTGGGGAGCGGTTTGAGGATAGCGGTTGCGAGATGTGTGATAATTGTCTGGCTGCAAGCTCGGAGCAGATCAATGCCGGACGACAGGCCCAGATGTTTCTCTCGGCGATTGTCCGGGCGGAGGAGAGGTATCCCGCCAAACGCATCATCCAGATTCTTCGAGGATCCAAAGCCAAAGCTCTGCTGGAAGCAGGTGATGATCAGCTCAGCGTGTGGGGGATCGGCAAAGAGTGGTCTGAAACCAGTTGGTTCAGCCTCTTTCAAGCTCTCAAAAAGGATCGCAGCTTGCTCCAGGTGTATCGTGAGAACAGACTGAAGCTCAGTCCCCGGGGCTGGGAAATCATCAGGGGAGAGCGTGGCTTTAGTATGCCTGCTTCGCTGATCGAGGTGATGATAAAGTCTGAACAGAAAGACGATGAACTCTTTTCACAGCTATCATCGCTGCGTCGTCAGATCGCCGAGCGCCAGAAAGTGCCACCTTATATCATCTTTTCCGATCGCAGCCTGAGGGAAATGAGCAGCACTTATCCTCAGAGCATCCAGAGTTTTTTGAAGATCAGCGGAGTGGGGAGCCATAAGGCAGAGCATTATGGGGAGGAGTTTATAGCCTTAATCCGTGCCTATTGTGAAGCACGGGGCATTGCCGACCATACGGATCAGTTGGAAGAAAAAGTCCCCAGAGAAGCTAGGTCCAGCAGAACGCAGGAAGTGGCAACATACTTCAATGGGGGAAAGAATCTGCAGGAATCTATGGTGCACTTTGGTTTTACCCTGGATACTTTGCTGGGCCATCTCCAGCGCTGGCTGGAAAGTGGCGGCAGGTTGGATGAGGAATTGCTGAAGAAGTATAACCTGCTTGGTGATGCTGATACTGCCCGGGTAAGAGCATGTTTTGGCGA
This sequence comes from Candidatus Cloacimonadota bacterium, assembly GCA_023230025.1. Taxonomy (GTDB): domain Bacteria; phylum Cloacimonadota; class Cloacimonadia; order Cloacimonadales; family Cloacimonadaceae; genus UBA5456. Next base: position 3,248 of record JALNYD010000260.1, read on the forward strand.
ACTGGGCATGGAAGCTTTGGGCCCGGTGTACCGGGCGCTAAACGAAGAAATCAGCTACACGGAGCTGAAACTGATGCGCTTGATCCTGGTGGCAGAACTAAAGAGCAGACAGGAGGGATGAAAGCGCTATTCCATTGCAATGAAACACGATGACTTATTCAATGGGTTCAACTGCTCTTCGGAGCTGAGTACTTCGAGTGCTTTCGGCTTCTGGCTGCATCGCAAGCAACTTCTTTTATGAACACAGAGGACAAGAGAGAAAGAGAATTGAGAATCAGCCCCACTCCTGCACTTCCACACTCGATGCTTCACCCCTATTTCAGCACTATATCAGCCCATAATCTCCGCATGGCATGGGCGGATTATGGGGTGATATAGTGCTGAAGCCGTGGTGAACCAGGGAGGAAGGAGAGATCGGAAAGTTTTCTGGGATTGTCCCGTCCGTAACGTAGCTCCGTTCGTAACGTAGCATTCCAATGCTACGAAGCGTATGGCACATGGTTATATGTATGAAAAGCTTTACATTATGCATGAGATTGATCGTATGAGCATCGTAGCTTTTGAAAGCTACGTTAGTGCGCCTGTGCGCATTGCATATCAGATCGGTGTAAGTCCGATTCAGGGTACCGTCAAGCCCTGTAGCTGAAGGTAACTGCGTCTCCGTGAGGAGAGGTGGAGAGAAACCGGAAGCGAACTACCAGTCCGTAGGATGACGAACTCGATTCGGCAGGATAAGCTGTCGAGCCCCCTAGCGTACGGCGAAGACTAAGACCCCGAAATGGCGCAGCGGTGTGGTGCCGATGCCTCCCTTGGGGAAGACCTGAGCGGTTGAAGGACGT
>JALNYD010000262.1 GCA_023230025.1 Candidatus Cloacimonadota bacterium
TTATCTCCCCGATGAAGCTCCCTCAACGATCGCTCTTGATGTGATGAACGAGGAGTTCACCGAGGGAGTGCCCAATGCACGTATAATGGTCCCGGACATCACGATACCGGAAGCACTTGAACTGAAACAACAATTTGCTGCCGTCGACGGTGTCGAGGAGGTAACATGGCTCGATGATGCCGTCTCTCTCGACGTACCGTTCGAAACCCTCGACAAAGATACCGTCGAAGCGTATTACAAAAATAATACCGCCCTTTTCAGCATCACCCTCGACAATGAAAAAGCCACGTCAGCCGTTAATGAACTTGCGGAACTTGCCGGCGAAGATGCCGCCATGTCGGGACTTTCCGTCTCTTCGACCTTCTCGAAAGGAACGCTTTCAAGCGATATCGTCAAAATTTTCCTGATTGCGATACCTTTCATCCTCGCCGTTTTGTTTCTGACCACCGGTTCATGGTTCGAACCGTTCCTCCTGATGTTCACCATTGGTATTGCCATCGTCATCAATATGGGAACCAATATCATCTTCGGTGAGATTTCGTTCATCACACAGGGAGTGGCGGCCATTCTGCAGCTTGCAATCGCTCTCGATTATGGAATATTCGTTCTCTACCGGTTCACCGAGATCCGCAAAGACGGGCTCCCGGTCTGTGATGCGATGAAGCATGCGCTCGTCAAATCCATAGGTTCGGTTACCGCCTGCGGTATTGCCACGCTGATCGGTTTTGCAGCGCTTATCCTGATGAGAATCCGGATCGGTCCGGATCTCGGTCTTGTTCTGACGAAAGGAATCGTCATCAGTCTTATCTGCGTTTTCACGCTTCTGCCGGCTCTCACGCTCGTATCCAGCAGATTTATCGAAAAGACCCAGCACCGTTCCTTCGTTCCCGATCTGAAAAAACTCGCAAAGATCATCGTCAAATTGAGCTTCCCGGCTCTCATTATCTGTGTCCTGATCGTGGTACCTTCGGTCCTTGCCATCGATAATAACGATTATGTCTACTTCGATCTCTTCTCCGATGAACGCACACCGATCGGGCAGGACGCCATCGCCATCACCGATACATTCGGCGGCGCCTCCTCTCTGGTTCTTATGGTCCAGAAAGGAAATCTCGCAGAAGAACAGGCGGTTCTTGATGAAATCGAGGCGATACCCAATGTCGTATCGGTGATCTCCTATGTGGGCACGGTCGGTGCCGAAATCCCCCAGGAGTTTGTACCCGAAAGCACACTTTCCAAACTGGAATCCGCAAACTACAGTAGGATGATCATTACTGTTGATACCTCTCTCGAAGATCCCGAATCCTTCAAAGCGATCGAAGAGATCCGGGCGATCGGCGAAGCCCATTATCCCGGAGAATGGTATCTGGCAGGCGAAATCGCCAATGCATACGACATGAAATCCTTTATCGAAGAGGATAATCTGAAAATCGAAGCGGTCGGCATCATTGCGATCTGCATCGTCATTCTGATCGCATTCCGTTCCATCTCCCTCCCATTGATCCTTGTTCTGGTGATCAAATCGGCGATCTGGATCAACTGTGCACTACCCTACTTTCAGGGAGAACAGATGTTCTACATCTCGTATCTGGTCATCAGTTCCCTTCAGCTCGGTATCACCGTCGATTACGCGATTATGTTTACCAGCAGGTATGTCGAGTTTAGAAAACTCCACCCCAAGCGCGAGGCTGTCGAGATGACCATCTCAAAAGCGGCGATCTCAATTCTCGTCTCTGCATGCATTCTCCTGATCGCTGGTCTTGCATTGTGGATCTTCTCATCGAATGCTCTCTTGAGTGAAGTGGGCATGCTTGTTGGACGCGGATCTATCCTCTCGATCATTGCAGTACTGTTCGTCCTGCCGGCCCTCTTCATGATCTTCGATAAGATCATCCAGAAAACATCTCTGAACATGCAGTTTGTATCTGATAATAAAGGAGTATAAATATGAAATCATCTGTAAAAATTCTTATAACCCTGATAATAATCACATTATTCATCGTCCCGGCCGCCGCGGCCGGAACGCAAAAAGAAGAAGTCATCTATGTCAATCTCAACGGTGACGGATCGGTCAGCCACGTGTATGCGGTCAATATCTTCGATATGCAGACAGGCGGCCGCATCACGGATTACGGTTCGTACTATTCGGTCCGAAACATGGTCACGACCGACCAGATCAATGTCAACGGTGATGAGATCACGATCGATACGAATCCGGGAAAACTCTACTATGAAGGCGATCTCGGGGCGGCTTCCATTCCGTGGAATGTTAAGATCACGTATTTCATGGACGGCGTCCCCTATTCTGCGGAAGATATTGCAGGCAAAAGCGGCAATCTCGAGATGCATATCGTCATCACCAAGGATCCGTCCGATACGAACGACTTCTATGAAAAGTACGCTCTCATGATGACGGCGACCCTGGATGCGAACAAATGCAGCAATATTTCGGCATCCGGCGCCACGATCGCCAATGTCGGGAGCAGCAAACAGCTTTCCTACACGATCCTTCCGAATAAGGGAGCGGATGTCGTCATTACTTCCTCCGTGGTCGACTTCGAGATGGATGCGATATCATTGAACGGTATCCGTCTTTCACTCAATGTTGACGTTGACACGACGGAAATGGAAGATGATCTGGTGGAATTGAGTGACGGGATCGTGAAACTTGACGACGGGGCATGGGAGCTTCGCGACGGCGTGAACAATTTCTCACGGGGCGTGGGTAACGCGTCTGTCGGGGGATACAGGATCCAGTCAGGAGCAGCAACTCTTGCTTCCGGGACAAATGCATTATCATCGGGTCTCGCATCACTTGCCGGGCAAAATGCCGCCCTGACCGGAGGAGCCGATCAGATCTTTGACGGAATGCTCGCATCGGCAAACGTTCAGCTCGCCGGAGCAGGTATTCCGGCGCTGACGCAGGATAATTACGACCCGGTTCTCACTGCGGCCATCAGTTCAACCGGCGACCCCACAGGCCAGCTCACCCAGCTCCTTGGTCAGTTGAGATCCTATCAAACCTTTTACACCGGTCTCATGACGTACACAACTGGGGTCAGTTATGCCGCCGCGAATGCCACTCTCCTGTCATCCGGAGTTATCGATCTCGCTAACGGAGCCTCGACCTTATCATTCGGTCTTTCGGAACTGAACTCCGGCACGAACGACCTCAAAGAGGCCATGGCCAATCTGACCAAGGGAACAGGCGAGCTTCGGGACAATACGACGGGACTCGACACGAAGTTCACCGATAAGATCAATGAAGTGCTCGATCCCTTACGGGGAGGCACCGGGAACACACACTCCTTCATCTCAGCAAAGAACACGCAGGTGAGCTCGGTCCAGTTTGTGATGCATACGCCTGCAGTTGAAAAAACCGAAGTGGAAGCACCAAATGAAGTAGAAAAAGAAGATCTGAACCTAATGCAGAGAGTTATGCGGCTGTTTGGTCTCGCATAATTTTCCTTTCCGACCGTCCTTCGATCATAAAAACAGGCGCCGGCTCACAATTCCGGCCAAATCAATACCTTTTTTAATAGTGAGCCTAAATTAGGTTTATGGCCTTGATCAAGTCAGGAAATAGTAAAAAACCATGGTTTTTCATAAGTTTCCTCCTCCTTCTATCTGCCGGATTCATCTTCGCATCAGGCTGCATCAGCACTGATACATCCGGTCAGGACCCTGAAGAGACCCCGCAGATTCCCGCGGTCGATTACGCTGATTCTTACAACTGGCTGTCTCTTCCAAACGTCTCCAAAGAGGTCGACATCTTTTATGTGTACCCGACGGTAAGCAGCAATGAAACCGGTTCGATGTCCATATCCGACGAGGTTGACCGGGCACTCGCTCAGGGTATTTTTGCTGCTCAGGCAAGTGTGTATGAGCCGTACGGAAACGTGTTCGCTCCGTATTACCGGCAGATGACGACGAACGTCAAAATGCAAGACGGGATGCTCGCGACCGATACCGCAGAGTTCAAGCAGGGTGCTCTCGACGTTCAGGATGCGTTCGAGTATTACATCACCAACCTCAATAACGGCCGGCCGTTCATCATTGCCGGACACAGTCAGGGAACGATGGC
>JALNYD010000263.1 GCA_023230025.1 Candidatus Cloacimonadota bacterium
CCAGCAACCGATATCCCTTTCCCAGACTGCGGAAATCACCGGGGCAAATCCCGAGATATACCTGCGCGATGCCTTTTATCCTGCAAAAGACTGGGACTATCTGGGAACTCAATATTACCGTGGATATGCAATTGCCGTGTTCAACGTCTATCCCTTCAAATACAATTCAGTAAAGCGGGAAGTGCTTGCTGGAAGATCAATTGAGATTGAGATAGCATCTACATTCACGGAACAGGAAGCGATCACTCAGGCTAAGTTTGTAACCCCCAATGCCCGCACTTTTGAAGATCTTAACCGTTTGGTGGCTAATCCCGAACAAAGCAGCTCATACGCAGCATTTTCCAGCTATAAACAGCATCAAGTAAATCGCAATATTGATCTGAGTTCTCCGCGCACGATGATCGTGATCACCAATTCCACAGCGGCTCCCTGGTTTGATGAATACATCACCTTCCGCAACAATCAGGGCATCAATACAGGTATCTACCTTGTGGATGATATTTACGATGCTTATGAGGGTGAAGATAATGCGGAAAAGGTACGCAATTTCATTATTGATGCCTATAGCACCTGGAACACAACTCCCACTCCCCTGGAATATGTGATTATGGGCGGTGACGATGAGCTGGTACCCCTAAGGGGTGTGTTTGGCAGAGTGGGCTCCACCCGGGACAACAACATGCCTTCAGACCTTTACTTCAGCAACCTGGATGGGGACTGGAATGCCAATAACAACGCCGTTTACGGTGAAATGTCTGACCTGGTGGATTACATCCCGGAGTTGCACATCGGACGCTTCCCGGCAGAGAGCAATCTGGAGTTTCAAAACATTTTCCGTAAGACCCAATACTATGTGACTTACAATACATTTAGCAATAACAAAGCTGTTTTCTTTGGAGAAAACCTGAATAATAACCCCATGACCTGGGGTGGTGATTACAAGGATGAAGTGCATCAATACCTTCCCGATAGCTATTATTACAGCACCCAATACCAGCGGAATGGCACCTATAGTCCGGAAATAGTTTGGGATACCATAAACCATGGTGTGAACGTGATGAATCACATGGGGCATTCCAATGAGACTTTCCTGCTGGGTCAGGGCAATGGCAGCATTCATCGACTCACCAACACGGAGTACGGCTTTTTATTCTCACAGGGTTGCTATCCTGCTGCTTTTGACCAAGCTACCTCCGGAGCAGGAGAATGCATCGGAGAACATTTGCTGTTTGAACCGGGCGGACTATTTGCCTTCCTTGGCAATACCCGTTATGGCTGGTATTCACCTGGCTCAACGGATGGAGCATCGCAGTATTATGATCGTGATTATTTCCGGGGTCTCTTTGAAGAGGGACATCCGGAGTTGGGCAGAGCACTTACTTTTTCCCGATTGGAAAACATGAACACCGCAATGACCGATGACGTTATGCGCTGGTGTTATATGGAAATGATTCTATTTGGAGATCCCTCCATAGGGATCAAATTGCCTGATCCTGATCTACCCATGCTGGCTTTGCAGAGCTATCATTTTGACGACAGCCAGGGAGATGGAGACGGCAACATCAATCCCGGTGAGTTACTACGTCTTTATCCCGTGATCAGCAATACCGAAGGCTGGGCAACTGCCATGAATGTGTCAATTCGCCTGGAAGCGGTTCCATATGGCGTAGCTCCAATGGGAGATTGTCTGATGGTATCTAGCATTGCTCCTGGTGGTACCAGTCCTGAAGATATTTTCATCAGTCTTCAGCTTCCCGAGACTATGGATTACGGCACTTTTTCTGTGCGTCTGGCAGTGGAATCCTTCCACCCGGTAACGAATCTTAGCACCGGGGTGCAATATTACGATTGCAGCTTTGAGATCACTATGTTTGACAACCGGTTTCCCTGGGAAACTGAGAATGCTGGAAAATCGGCACCGATCGTAGCAGATTTTAGCGGTGATGGAATCCTGGACATCATGTATCTTGATGTGTTTGGTGGAGTTCACTTGATTGGACCGGATGGTGAGGAGTTCGAATTCTTCAATCACCAGGATCAGCAAAACATCAACCGCAGCAATGCCATGGGTGAGATCGACAATCTGGAAGGAGCTGATTTTGCGTTCAGCAGCCGGAGTGGATATCTCTATGCACTCACAGCCTCAGGAGAGGAAATCTTCAGCTATGATGCTCAGAGTCCCTTCCTGTTCAGCCCGGTGATCTCGGACATCAACAACGATGGTCAGAATGAGGTGATTGCCGGAGCCCTTGATGGCAAAGTCCATGCCATCCAAGCCGATGGCACAAACCTGCCGGGATTCCCTGTACAGCTTAGCAGCAGCTTCCAAAGTGAACTTGCGGTAGGTGATCTGGATCAGGATGGCAGCAAAGAGATTATCTGTGGAATGAGCCTGGGAGCATTGTATGTAGTGGGCTCAGACGGCAGCATCCTGGAAGCCTTTAATCACACTTTGGATTTCTCGCTCACCGGAGCTCCGGTCATCCTGGATAATGGACATTTTGCCATTGCCTCTGCCAGTGTGCTGTATCTATTTGATAACCTGGGAAATCAGGTATTTAGTCTGCCAATTGACAGTCCTGTGGCTGGGGGATTGATTACCGCCGATATTGACCGCAATAGCTCTCTGGATATAGTGTTTGTAAGTACTGCAGGCAAACTGTGGGTGGTAACTCAAGGTGGCTATAGTCTTTATGGCTTCCCTGTGGATACCGGGATGAACTTCAGTTGCCCTCCTCTGGTGGCAGATGTGGATAACGATGAACAATATGAGATCGTTTTGCATAGCTATATCAACTCAATCTTCGTGTATGAAACCAACGGGGATTTGATGGATGGCTATCCCTTTGGAACCACATACAATGGAGCAACTCCGGGATCTTTGGTGGATTTTGATGACAGCGGATTTTTCAAGTTGATTGCCGGATTTTCAAACGGTGTTTTGATGTCCAATCTCAGATTTCCAGTATCAGACCTGGCACCCTGGACGGTGTATCGTGGCAGTCTCAGCCGAGAATCTTCCTTTGCATCCACGGGATATGTCGCCAATGCTGATCCTACTCAGAATCCCCTGCCGCTGCAATTGCTGCAAAACTATCCCAATCCCTTCAATCCCAATACCAACATCGCCTTCAACCTGACCAGGGACGGCTTTGTGAAACTGAATATCTTCAACACAAAGGGTCAGAAAGTACGCAGTCTGCATCAGGGACAACTTGGGAAAGGCTCACACACTCTGGCTTGGGACGGTTGTGATGAAAACGGCCGCGGATTGGCCTCCGGGATATACTTCTATCGCCTGGAATCAAATGGTCAGGCTCAAACCCGGAAAATGCTGTTAATGAAATAGGATATGTAATTGCAAGAGATAAAACACAACATCGAAAAACTGGAGTTGGAACTCAGTAGCTTGCTTCAAAATCTGGGGCGAGAACGCTCTGATGTGACCCTGATTGCCGTAACCAAGACGCATCCCTGTGAAGCAATCGAAGCAGTTTTTCAATGCGGGATCACAGAGTATGGCGAAAACAAGGTGCAGGAAGCTATGCGCAAAGTGCCAATGCTCTCCAGCGGTTCAACAGGCTTCCACTTTATCGGACATCTGCAAAGCAACAAAATCAATCAGTTGCTATCCCTGAAGCCTAAACTGATACACAGCATAGACTCTTTGTATCTGGCTGAAAAGTTGAATCGGGCTTTGGGAAATCGCAATATAACTCTGGATATCCTGGTGCAGGTGAATGTGACCGAAGAGGATAGCAAAAGCGGAGTTACCTTTGACAACGCAGAGGAAACAATCTGGAAAATAGCATCATTTGCCAACCTGCGGGTAAGGGGATTGATGACCATTGGCAAACTTCACCCCAATCCGGAGATTAGCCGCCCATATTTCAAACAGCTCAAGGAGCTTTTTGACAAGATCAAAGCCCAGCAAGTGGAAGGCCTTGATCTCAGCTGGCTATCCATGGGGATGAGTCATGATTGGAAAATAGCAGTTGCTGAAGGCTCAAACATGATCCGCATCGGCAGCGCAATCTTTGGCGAAAGATATTATGGGGAAGACCGATGATCGTGAT
>JALNYD010000028.1 GCA_023230025.1 Candidatus Cloacimonadota bacterium
CTCCCTTCTCCCCCCCACCGGAGCTAAAACCTTCAAAGTTCGCTCTCGAATCTATGGTGATGATGGCTTATTTAATATAATCTATTCTAATCAAACATTGTATTCGCAGAGCAATATGACAGACTACTATAGTTATTTTACGATTAACACAAATACTGCTCCATATGCCAGTGGGGTATCGATAACGAACCCAAACAATGCAAAAGTGGGACAGACTATCAGCGGTAGCTATACTTTTAATGATGATGATCTTGATCTGGAGGGAACCAGCACTTTCCGCTGGCTCAAGGCAGAAAGCCTTAACGGATACTATAGCCCGATCGATGGGGCTACTGCTCAGGACTACACAGTGCAACCTGCTGATGCTGAACATTACCTCAAGTTTGAGGTTACTCCAGTGGCCGACGGGGGGACAAACCCAGGCACAGCAGTGCTAAGCGAGGCTTCACCACAAGTTACAGAAGCAGCTTCTACCGAGATTATGCCCTATCCTCAAACCTTTTACGAAACTACCAGCAACAATGGCTCACTGGGAGAGGTATACGTTGCTGTAATCCTTAGCAATGCGACCTATGTGCAAGGTACAATCAGCGGAGTAACGATGACGGGGCTGCCAGCAGGGCTTAGCGTGGGTTCGATCACCCGGAGGTCAGCAACCGAGATCAGGGTATATTTTAGCGGGACAGCTACGGCTCATGAATATGCTAACTCGGTGCTGTATCCAAATACAGTAACAGTTACAATCCCAAGCTCAATGCTTAAAGGGGTTACGGCAGATCTTACTACAACGAATGGTTTCTACGTACAATTCAGCAACAATCCTGCCACCGATCTGGCAGTAAGTGCTGTCGGCAAGGACTGGGTGGAGCTTAGCTGGGATGCTCCAGACGGATTGAGCGGCGCTTCCACCGGTTTGCAGTACTACAAAGTGTATCGCAACGATGTCTATATCGCTCAGGTAAATCACAACTCGGCAAAAGGGGAGTATTCATATCAGGACACTTCACTAAGCACGGGTACTGCCAATGTTTACAAGATCCAAGCCTACTATAGCCTGGATGGAGCTCCATATACAGAAACGGTCTCTGGAACACCCCTTGGCTTCTCGGCTTATGCCATCACCAGCCCATCTGCCAATGGATCAATAGATCATGACGAACAAACGATCAGTGTAATCCTGCCTTATGGTACCGACCTGACCAATTTGGTGGCTTCATTCACGGCTCCCGGAGCTACGGTGAAGATTGGCAGCACCACTCAGACCAGTGGCAGTACTGCCAACAACTATACAGATCCCATTAGCTACACCCTGAGCTCCATTGATGGCTGCACCACAGATTATACTGTATCAATCCAAAGCACTCTGGCAGCTCCAACTCTGCCAGAAACAAGTTTTCAGGAAACAACTTCGAGTTTTACAGCCAAGTGGAACTCCGTTTCCGGTGCCACATCGTACGAACTGGATGTAGCATCTAATAGCGGATTTTCATCATTTCTTTCGGGCTTTGAAGATTTGGATATGGGTGGCGCTACCAGTTGCGTAATCAACAATCTTTCCGCTAATACCGAGTATTATTACCGAGTCCGCGCCATTGCTGCAGATCCATTGCTGAATAGTACAAACTCTGAGACTGGATCGATATTGACCCTATATCCAAACCCTGGGGCTGGAAGCACTGTGATAACTAACAGCGATGCCACAACCATTAATATGGGCAGTTTTGATACTGGTACTCAGGGAGTGGTCAATCCCTACCTGATCGTGGATCCGGATAGCTTTGTTTCCGGTGCAGATAACTCACTCTCAGTAAGCATGTCCTATGGTTCCTATCCCCAGGGGCTGCTCTTTAACCTCTCCTTCGAGAATCCCACCATTGGCAATGGTACTTTGACAATTTCCTACAGTGGCTTGCTCTATGATCCAACAGAGGTTTTCTACAGTATTGGCGGTGGAGGGCTTGCAGAACCTGCGTCACTAACCATTGATTCAGAGAATGATCTGATCATCCTCAGCATTGCTGGCCTCAGCAAAGATGCCAAAGCTGCTTATGAACTGCAGATTGTGACCAATGATGAAACCGGCGACACTACTCTGCCCATAGAGCTTTCATCATTCACAGCATTGATGATCGCAAATGGCACGGTACGCCTGGATTGGACTACTCAATCTGAATCCGGAATGATGGGATATCATATCCTGCGTAACACCTCACCTGATCTGGCTACTGCCATCATGGTGAGCCCCCTGATTGAGGCAACCAATACTTCCAATGCAGTCACCTATAGCTTCACCGATGACGAAATCATGGAAAGCGGGACCTACCACTTCTGGTTGCAGGCCACAGATTTTGACAGTCTGATCTCTCACTATGGCCCTCTGGCTGTTCAGGTAAGTATGGGCAGTGAAGAACCAGAAATCGTTATCCCGTTGATTACAACACTGAAAAAGCCCTACCCAAATCCCTTCAATCCTGTGCTGAATATTACTTATGATCTTGCCACCATCGATCATGTAGAGATCAAGATCTACAACAGCAGAGGACAATTGGTCAAGAATCTGGTAGATTCCCTGCAACAGGCAAAAAACCACAGGATTGTGTGGGATGGGAGAGATAACAGCGGAAGAGAAGTAGCTACCGGCACTTATCTTATCAGCATGAAGGCCGGAACCTATTCGAGCTTTACCAAAGCAGTAATGCTCAAATGAGTTGTAGCAACAGGCAGATTTGCATGAGCTGCCGCCACAAAACCAATCACCCGGGGATAGCTACCCCGGGTTTTTTGCCCTGCATTTGTTTCTGTAATACTCCATCCCATCTTTTCTATCGCAGCTCCGACTGCAGGGCTGTTTTTTTCCTTGACGTAATTTGAGGAGTCATCATTTTGTATCCAGGTAAGATTTATGGGGATGCAGGTTTTGGCGCATCCTTTGTGTAGATTTCATGTTCCCATTGAATGGAGGTTCTTGTGGCAAAAGTATATTTTGTTTTGTTTTTGATTCTGCTGGTTGTAACACCGCAGATCGTGTGTGCTCAAAATCGGGATAATACTCCACCGGAAGCGCAAAACGTTTCCATCAGCAATCCTCAATTTGCAAAGAATGGTCAAACACTCACTGGCTCTTATGTGTATCATGACGCAGATGGAGATACTGAAGGCTCAAGCTATTTTCAATGGTTTCGCTCGGGCACTGAGAATTCTGAAAGCACATACAATCCCATAGAAGGGGCCAATTCCATCAATTATACAGTTACCGGAGATGATATCAACCGCTTCCTTAAGTTTGCTGTAATCCCCAAGGCAAGTTCTGGAGCGCAAACAGATTTACAGGTTTTCAGTATTCCAAGCAGTCAGGTTACCAATTATGCTTACCTCTCTATTAACACCGAGGTCAGCGGATTCACAGAATCACCTCTGAATAACGGCTCCGTGTCTGGTTTAGTAGTTGTAAATCTGAACAATTCTACGTTTTCTGGCACAAATGTTAAGGCCCAGATCGAAAATCTGCCCAAAGGGCTCAATATTCTACGCATCGACCGGATCACTGACGTAACCATCGAAATCTATCTGACCGGTGCAGCTTTGGTTCATGAAGCATCTGCCTCCATCCTGGATGCAAGCAGCAGTGCCCTCAAAATCAAGATCAAAAAAGAAGACATGGTGGGAGTGTCCCAGGATGTGACTAGCTTACGAGGTGTAACTATCTCCTATCTCAACAATCCTCCGACAAGCTTCAGAAGACACTCTGTTGGGCATAATCGCGTTTCTTTGAGTTGGGACGAACCTGCTGGTCTTAGTCCTCTGAACACAAGCTTAACCGCCTATGAAGTCTTCAGGAATGATGCATATCTGGATGCGGTTGAAGTGCAACCAATCCGCAACGTTTATACAGATTATCGGGCAGTTTCAGGAGAAAACTACACATATCAGGTACGGGCTGTTTATGGCAGTAACCCGGACAAACCCTATTCACCAAACACAATATACGCCACAGCTCTGGCCATGGATTCCTTCGCAATCATTGATCCCAACAATCCCCTCCAATCTATTCCAGCCTACATCGACAAAAACCTGCAGACTATTTATGTGGAAATGCCCAATGCCACAAATCTCTCTGATCTGACCCCGATTTTCACTCCAAATCCCAATACTGCAACCGTTAAAGTCAATGGATCAGTGCAGACCAGCGAATCATCCAGTCAAAATTTTACAGGTTCACATCTCAACCCGATCCCATATCAAATCATCTATGCTGGCAATGGCAGTAGCGTAACATATATGGTAACCGTCTTAGCTGCCACATCGCTAAGCTACCCTGTCCCGCGGCCGGGATCCGGCACCACTTCCAGCATCAAAGCAAGGTGGTGGTCAGTCGCGAGTGCCACAAGCTATGTCCTTGATGTCTCCGAAAATCAGGAATTCAGTTCATACCTCCAGGGATATCATGATTTCCAGCTTAGTGGCATTTCGCAGGTAATCTATGGCTTAGCTCCCGATAAAGAATACTACTTCCGTCTGCGAGCATATAGCAGCACCCTGAGTGAATATAGCAACTATAGTCCGGTCAGCAGTATCCGCACTCTGCCTCTGGGCAATGGCACTGGCAGTGTAGAGATAGCAGGAACAATGCCCACCGCTGTATCTATCGGCACCTTCACCGAAGGCAGTGCCACTGTGAATCCTGCGCTCACAATCGAGGCCAGCGAGTTTGAAAGTGGTACAGATAATGTGGTTGAAGTAAGTATGGGCTTTGCCCCCAGCCCCTATGGTTTGTTTTATCGGCTGAGTTTTAACAACCCCCGCATCGGTAATGGTACTTATGTATTTTCCTATGATGGTCTTACTTATACTCCCCAAACTGCTGCATACCGCGTCAATGGTGGCGAAATCTCCACCAGCGGATCCAGTATTGCAATTGACGACTTGAATCGGACAATCACCTTGAGCATCAATGGACTGGACCTATCCGGCAAGAGCCTTTATACATTGGATCTGCTTGCAGGTGACAGTAGTGAGATAACTCTGCCGATTGAGTTATCAACCTTCACTGCCGTTGCTACCAGTGATGGAGAAGTGGTGATCCGCTGGACAACTGAATCAGAATCAGGACTACAGGGCTTTAAGATCCTTCGCAGTACCTGCGCAGAGATTAATTCTGCTCAGATTGTAAGCCCCTTGATTCCGGCTACCAATGCTTCTGAACTATCACAATATAGCTTCAATGATCTCAGCATAACAGATTTCGGAATCTACTATTATTGGCTTCAGATCATCGAATATAGCGGTGTTGTAGAATATTCTGCCTTCATTTTAGTAGAGGTAAAACAAGAAATATCAATCGACCCGCCTGTGATCCCCCATTTAACAGGCCTGAAGAATATCTACCCCAATCCCTTTAACCCTTCCACAAGCATCAGTTACGAGATTGTTACAGCAGGCTTGGTAAAAGTTGTAGTCTATAACAACAGAGGACAGGAAATCCGCACTCTGGTCTCGGCTTATCAGGCTCCCAATCAATACGTAGTTGTCTGGGACGGTAAGGATAACCGGGGACAAAGCATGCCCAGCGGAAGCTATCTGATCCGCTTAATAGCCAAAGATCACGACAGTATGAGCAGGACTACTTTACTTAAGTAATCCTGCCTTATCCAGCACTCTTATAGATCTCGAGCCCTGGGTTGTTTCACCGATTCAGGGCTCGACTTATCTGTTTTCCTAAAAAAGCACTTGACTATTTTTTCAGAACACCAGCACATGAACTAAAGCATCTGTCTTGCATATTCTGCAAGATGGTTTCGGGTTTTTCCCCTGCTGAATCAAGCATCTGCATAGAAAGGAGTAGATATGTACAGAGCGGGTTTCCTCGTAGTCTTATGTTTGGTGACTCTAACAGGTTTATGGTCGAACGATCTGGAGTGGGGTCTCAAATATGGGATTGGATCTTCCACCTTGCATGGACCAGATGAAGATTATGTGTATCGCTATGATTTTTACCTGGATGAGAGCCTGATGCAAGATTTGGGTAGTGTTTCGGTTCGCTCCGACGAGAATGACTCTGGCCTGGCTCATAATGCCGGAGTCTATGCCAACATCATCTTAACCCGCAAAACCGATTCGATACGCTTGGGCTCGGAACTGCTCTGGCAGCGTTATAACTATTCGCATAGTTTCAAGAATGCCCGTATGAATCCAAGCTCCATCCTCCTTGCAGAAGTCTTCACAGATTCACTAAGCGGTAAAATTGATCGCACTGTGGATTATCTATCCCTACCCATTCTCCTTAGCTTCCATCAGGAACTCAGCGAAGAGAAAAAGGCACAGAGTTATCAGGGTGCCTTCGTCTATCTGGGACCTGCCATCTCACTCAAGCTTAGTCAATCTCACAGTTCCACTTCTGGTGTACGGGGATTTGAGGGAACTCTGCAGAACTATCTGGAAAGCGTTAGCAACGATGGCAATGATGCCACTCCCGGCCTGGCGATCAAGCAAAAAAGTGGCAGTGACAAATACCTTGCCCTGAAAAGCGACTTTGTCTTCGGAGCAGGATTCACTCTTAAGGATATCTTTGGCTTCGGGTTTGGAAAGGATACCTTTGATTTTGACTTCCGGGTGACCATGGGCTTGAACGAATTGGGGGATACTTCAATCCGGGATGCCATAATCCTGAGATCCCTGATCTTTTCCGTGGGATACCGGCTTTAAGCGGTTTCGGGAGAATAATTATGAGAACTACTCTTTTTATCCTAATCCTCGCTGCCTTACTTAGTTTCTCCTGTTCCAAACCCAACACATCGGCCGCCGACGAAGCGGTTGCCGCACCTGAGATCAGTCCCGAAGGCGGCAGCTATGATACCTTGATCCCAGTGTATATATATTGCGCCACCTATGATGCGACTATTCATTATAGTACTGATGGCAGCGAACCTACGCAGGATTCCCCAGTTTACGATGGCTTGATCCAGATCAATAGCAACACGACGATCAAGGCCAGAGCTTTCAAAAAGGGATATATTCCCAGTCCCATTACCATCGAAAGCTATGAGTTCAGCTCTGCTGCAGTTCAACCTGTAATCATCACTCCGGCTGGGGGAGTGTTTCAGGAACCAAACAAGATTACTCTCAATTGTGCAACTCCCGGTGCAGAGATATTCTACACTCTGGATGGAAGCGAGCCTACTCAGGCAAGCACAGCGTATTTTCAACCAATCATGCTCTGCGGATCAGTGACCATCAAGGCCAGGGCTTTTGCGGAAAACATGATCCCCAGCTTGATTGCCTCCGCCAGCTTCACCATGCAATTACAAGCCCCTCTGTTCAGTGTCCCCGGGGGGCAATATGAGCAAGCGCAAACTCTGAGTATTAGTTCTCCCAATTCCAGCGCTGAGATTCGTTATACTCTTGATGGCAGCGATCCCGACCAAAGCTCCATGCTCTATTCAAACCCCATTGTTGTTGATGTCAACAGGATGGTCAAAGCCCGGGCTTATCTCGAAGGCTGGGAACCAAGTCCTATGGTATCAAGTTTCTATATCATCAACCTTGCCAACCAGATGCAGCTCGTTGAAGCAGGTAACTTTCACAATGGTACCGCCAATGTGCAAATCTCATCCTTCTACATTGCCAAGAGGGAAGTGACCGAACTGGAATGGGTGTATATCATGCTGGATATGGACTCAATTACTCCTGATTTGCCCAAAACTGAGCTTGCCTGGGTGGATGCCATCGAATATTGCAATTATCGCAGCATAGCAGAAGGATTTGAACCCTGCTACAGCTATGGCGATAGCGGTACAATCCCGGCCTTTTGGCCAGAACAATGGCAAGCAGATCACACTCAAATCCATTGCAATTGGGATGCCAATGGTTATCGCCTGCCCACTGAAATGGAATGGATGTATGCGGCTAGTGGTGGAAATCTCTCTCAGGATTATATTTACAGCGGATCCGATAACATTGACATGGTAGCCTGGTACAGTGGCAATACCAGCGCACCGCAAAGCGTTGGGACAATGCTACCCAATGAACTGGGTATCTATGATATGAGCGGCAATGTCTGGGAGTTTTGTTGGGATCTATTTCTCAATGAATACCCCAATACTGATACCGTTGATTATAGCGGTCCGGACACAGGATACTTGCGCTCAATGCGTGGTGGAAGCTTTAGCACGGATGCTGCCAATTGCACAGTTTCCCGCAGATTCTATACTCCCGTCAATCTCAGCGCTGATGCTCATGGATTCAGAGTAGTAAGGAAGTTTTAGTCAATGCTCACATCAGCCCGGGCAATCTGGATAGCCAGTTTATCCATGTTTCTGGGTATGTCAGCTACTTATTTCTGTCATTAAAACCAGATGGTATAAGGATTCCATGGATCTGAACGATCTCTTAAGATGCCGTTTTGATCCTGAATAAATATCTTGTAGTAACATGCGAGGTGATTCATGCTGGAGCAGCAAACTCACCCTTTTAAGCCCTATTTTCCTCATGAGGCAAAAGCCCTCATTATAGGAACTGCCCCGCCCTGGAACTTCTGCACGAAGGATTCACAGCGGCTGAGGGAAGGTGAGATTAATTTCTTTTACGGATCCATCCACAACCTGTTCTGGTATGTCATCAAGTCTGTTTTTGAACCCACCAATCCCCGCTGGCCCCGCACCCGTCTGCAGTGCGAGAGCTTTCTCAAGAGGCATCAACTGGCAATGGGCGACATCCTGCATAGCTTCACTCGCCAGGATCGGAAGGCTTCTGATGATCATCTCTCCGGCTTTGAATACAACTTCAGGCTTTTGGATAAACTCACCAGCGTTTCCCACTCGATTGAATATCTGTACTTCAGTTCCCAATTTGCCAGTGATCTCTTTTTGATCGCTTTGAAAAAGCATGGACTCATCTTCAACATTCATAAAGAAGAACGCAAGTTCTACCAGATCACCCTGCAGAAAAAAAGGGATATGTACAACTATTCCTGCTATATACTTAGCTCCCCCTCTCCCAGGATCAACCGTTCTCTTGCCGAGATGCTGGAAGACTATCGCAGCAAGTTTTCCCCCTGCCTGGGAGAAAATGCTCAAACCTGACGCTGAGTCTCTGGCTTCTTTTCTGCATCACATTGCCTTCAGATAGCAGAAGCGTGAAGATCAAAATACGGGACTGTGACTAAGTTCAGCTCAAGTATAAACTTATTGACAAAAAACGGCTTTTCTGGAGCTTGGTTAAACTTATGAATTCGAGACATAATGCTATCATGGAGGATAAATGACTGCAACTAAACGTGTTTACCTTTTCGGGAACGGAAAGGCAGAAGGAAAAGCCGACATGAAGAACCTGCTCGGTGGAAAGGGTGCCAACCTTGCCGAGATGAATCTGATTGGCGTCCCTGTACCCCCCGGTTTCACAATCACCACTGATGTATGCACCGAATACAACACAATTGGCGAAGCAAAGCTACGTGAATTGCTGATGGATGAAGTTAAAAATGCAGTAGCCTACGTGGAAAATCTGATGGGCATGCAATTTGGCTCAAACGAGAATCCGCTTCTGGTCTCAGTGCGCAGTGGTGCAAGAGCGTCCATGCCGGGTATGATGGATACCATTCTGAATTTGGGCATGAACGATGACGCCGTGCAAGGCATTATTAAAAAGACCGGCAACGAGCGTTTCGCCTGGGATAGCTATCGCCGCTTTGTCCAGATGTATGGCGATGTGGTATTGGGTCTGAAACCCCAAAGCAAGGAAGAAGAGGATCCCTTTGAAGTTATCATTCACAATATGAAACACGATAAGGGTGTCAAAAACGACGTTGATCTTAGCGCAGATGACCTTAGACAGCTTGTTCAGCTCTTCAAAAAAGCTGTAAAAGATAATACTGGCCACGATTTCCCGAATGATCCATGGGATCAGCTTTGGGGAGCTATCTTTGCCGTGTTTGATAGTTGGAACAACGATCGTGCCATCCTCTATCGCCAGCTCAACGGCATCCCTCACGAATGGGGCACCGCTGTAAACGTGCAGGCAATGGTATTTGGCAACATGGGCGAAACCAGCGCTACCGGTGTATGCTTCAGCCGTGACGCTGCCACTGGTGAAAACATCTTCAATGGCGAATACCTGATCAATGCACAGGGTGAAGACGTTGTGGCCGGAATCCGCACTCCTCAGGAGATTACTTTGGAAGGTTCACATCGTTGGGCCAAGCTTGCCGGAGTAAGCGAAGAAGAACGCGCTGCCAAATATCCTTCTCTGGAAGAATCCATGCCCAAAGCCTATCAAGAACTCTTTGACACGCAAAGGAAGCTTGAGCTGCATTCCAAAGATATGCAGGATATGGAGTTCACTATTCAGGAAGGTAAGCTCTGGATGCTGCAAACCAGAAATGGGAAGCGCACGGGCTTTGCCATGGTGAAAATCGCTATGGATATGCTAAAGGAAGGCTTGATTGATGAGAAAACAGCCCTCTTGCGCATGGAGCCTGGCAAACTTGATGAATTGCTGCACCCAGTATTCACCAAAGCTGCTCTGGCAGACGCTCATATCCTGGCCAAAGGGCTTCCCGCCTCACCGGGTGCCGCAACTGGTCAGATCGTCTTCTTTGCCGAAGATGCAGAAGATTGGGCTAAAAAAGGACATAAAGTTGTTCTGGTTCGCACCGAAACTTCTCCGGAAGACCTTCGTGGTATGAATGTAGCCCAGGGTATCCTAACAGCGCGGGGCGGAATGACTTCCCACGCCGCCGTGGTTGCCCGTGGCATGGGTAAATGCTGTGTGTCCGGAGCTGGATCAATTGTGATTGATTACAAAGCCCGCACTCTTAGCGTAGCCGGTAAAGTACTCAAGGAAGGGGATTGGATTTCTCTGAATGGCTCAACCGGTCAAGTCCTGGAAGGCAAAGTTGATACTCAGGATCCTGAACTCAGCGGCGATTTTGCCAAAGTTATGGAACTGGCTGACAAACATACCCGGATGAAAGTGCGCACCAATGCTGATACCCCAAAAGATGCTTCTGTAGCCCGTAATTTTGGAGCTCAGGGTATTGGTCTTTGCCGCACAGAACACATGTTCTTTGAAGGTGACCGCATCAAAGCTATGCGTGAAATGATCCTTGCTGATGATGAAAAAGGCCGCCGCAAGGCTTTGAACAAGCTCCTGCCCATGCAGCGCAGCGATTTTGAAGGCATTTTCACCGCCATGGACGGATTCCCGGTCACGGTACGACTCCTGGATCCTCCCCTGCATGAGTTTGTACCTCATGAGGAAGCGCAGCAGGCTGATATCGCCAGGGAACTGGGTATTGACCTAAGCAAGGTAATCGAACGTGTAAACTCACTGCATGAGTTCAACCCCATGCTGGGGCACCGTGGTTGTCGCCTGGGCAACACCTATCCCGAAATCACAGAGATGCAGGCCAGAGCTATCATCGAAGCTGCCATCAACGTGCAAAACAAAGGTGTGAAAGTGTTCCCAGAAATCATGGTTCCACTGATCGGTACTCTGGCTGAGTTCGAGCTGCAAGAAAAGATCATTCGCGAAACTGCAGACAAAGTCTTTGCCGAAACTGGTACCAAGGTTCAATATCTGGTAGGCACCATGATCGAGATCCCCCGCGCAGCACTTACTGCCGATAAGATTGCCGCAAGTGCCGAGTTCTTTAGCTTTGGCACCAACGATCTTACCCAGATGACCTTTGGCTATAGCCGTGATGATGCTGGAGTATTCCTGCCCGTCTATCTGCAAAAGAATCTTTTGAAAAACGACCCCTTCCAGATATTGGATCAGGAAGGCGTAGGTCAATTGGTTGAAATGGGTACAAGCCGTGGACGCAGCACTCGCCCCGACCTGAAAGTGGGTATCTGCGGAGAACACGGTGGTGAACCCAGTAGCGTGGAATTCTGCCATCGCGTGGGCATGAACTATGTTTCCTGCTCCCCATATCGCGTGCCAATTGCCCGTTTAGCCGCAGCCATAGCCGCAATTCGCTAAACAGTCAGCTTCAAATCGTAATATCGGGTGGAACTTGGTTCCACCCGTTTCGCTATTGACTACAAAGAAAAGTCTTGACCTGATAGCAGGGTATGGATTATACTATTTTCGTGGAGGTAACCATGAAAGACGATGTATTCGAAAGCCGTGAAATCCCCGAGGATGAACAGGATAAGATTGAGGATCGGATTGTGGATATGGATGCTACCAAGCTTAAGTTTTATGAGGACTTACGCAAGAAGGCAACTGGCTGGACCAAGGATAAAACAGGCTCTTTGGGAGGGAAGGTAAGTGAATACCTCTTTTTATTGCCGGATTTCTTTATTCTGGTCTGCCGTCTATCGGTGGATAAACGAGTGCCAGCCAAACACAAGCTGAAAGTAGCCGGAATCATCGCCTACCTGATCATGCCAATCGATATCATCCCGGATTTTATCCCAGTTATCGGCTATATGGACGATCTGGTTCTGGTGGTTTTGGGCTTGAACCTGATCCTGAATGATATTGATCATAAAATCCTGCGAGATAACTGGAGCGGTGAAGGAGATATCCTGGAGCAGCTTCAAAAGATCACTTCTCTGGCCGAGAGGTTTCTCGACCGCAATATCCTTCAAAAAATTAAGCACTGGCTGCGTAAACTGTAAATGGCTTACCAACTACTGCTTGCCAGCCGAAATCCGGATAAGATTTCTGAGCTCCGGGCAATCCTGGAGCCATATCAGATCAGAATCCACACCATGCTTGATTTTCCTGATTTTCCCGACACTTTGGAAGATAAGGACAGCATTTTTGGAAATGCCATGAAGAAAGCACTAGAAGGTGCCCGGCAGACGGGTATGCTATGTCTTGCCGATGATACAGGTCTGTTTATTGATGCTCTGAAGGGAGCTCCAGGAGTCTTTTCCGCCCGCTATGCCGGCCCTCACTGCAGTTATCAAGACAATTTGCGTAAAGTGTTGTTGCAAATGCAAGATATTCCGGAGCGCAGTGCTCATTTTGAGACTGCCGCAGCCCTGGCAGATCCTTCTGGCATCATCAGCGTTGTTTCTGGCCTCGTAAGAGGGCAGATCGCCATGTATGAACAAGGCTCCAATGGTTTTGGTTATGACAGTATATTCACGGTTGAAGGTTATCAACAAACCTATGCCGAAATGGACGATGAGACCAAGAATCGAATCTCTCATCGCAGCCATGCCCTTCGGCTGATCATACCGGCAGTGCTGCGCGCGCTAAGAATAAACGATAATATATAATGAAGAGGAACTCATGATTAATCCGCAAGTTTTCAGACAATACGACATCCGCGGCGTTGTGGATGAACAGATCAACCGGGAAACTTATTTCCTGATCGGAAAAGGCTTTGCTTCCTATCTGAAAAAGAAAGGCCTTTCTACAATCGTCATCGGTGGAGACGCCCGTCACAGCACTCGCAGCTTTATGGATGCTTTCATTGAAGGCGCATTGCAAGCTGGTTGTAATGTCACCGATATCGGCATTGTTGCCACACCCATTCTCTACTTTGCCATTTGGAAACTCCAATCCGATGGTGGTGCGATGGTGACTGCTTCCCACAATCCCTCTCAATACAATGGCTGCAAGCTGAACCTTGGTTTGGGCAGCGTCTATGCCGAGGAGTTACAGGGCTTGCTCAAGCTGATCCAAAATGAAGACTTTAGCTCAGGAAAGGGTAAACTGACCAGGAATGATAGCATTTCAGAGGATTACATCAGCTACATCACGGATAATATCAGCATTGAGCGTCCAGTCAAGGTGATCGTGGACGGTGGCAACGGTATGGGTGGACCCTATCTGCCGGAAATCCTGCGCCGGAAAGGCTGTGAGGTTATCGAGATGTATTGTGAGCCCGATGGAGATTTTCCAAACCATCACCCAGATCCGACCGTGGAAAAGAACATGGTTGATCTCAGCCGTGCCGTCGTAGAAGCCGAGTATGAACTGGGGATCGGGCTTGATGGTGATGCCGACCGCATCGGTGTAGTGGATGAACAAGGCAAGATGCTCTTTGGCGATCAAATCCTGAACATCCTGGCGCGCGATTATCTGAAAATCAATCCCGGAAAAACCATCATTGCCGATGTGAAATGCTCCAAGAACCTTTATGACGATATCGCTGCCCGAGGCGGTAAAGCCATTATGTATAAAACCGGACATGCCAATATCAAGATGCGCATGAAGCAAATCGGCGTGGACTTCGCCGGTGAAATGAGCGGACACGTCTTCCTCGGGGATCGCTATCTGGGTTTTGACGATGCCATCTATGTAAGCTGCCGCTTTGTGGAGATTGTGGCCAAAACCGCCATGCCAGTCAGTCAGTATCTGGCAGATCAGCCCCATATGTTCAACACTCCGGAATTGCACACCAAATGTGATGATTCCCGCAAGTTTGAAGTGGTTGCCAAAGTCTGCGATGAGTTCAAGGCCGAAGGCTATGATGTGAACGACATCGATGGCGCACGCATCACCTTCCCCGATGGCTGGGGACTGATTCGCGCATCAAATACCACACCCGTCCTGGTCACGCGTTATGAAGCCAACACCGAGGTCCGGATGAACGAGATCAGAGCTTTGATCGAAACCAAGATTAATAAATACCTATAGACTTCTTTTTCACTCAAAGGAGCGCATCATGCGCTCCTTTTTTTATACATTTGAAAGTCAAGCCTGTTTTTCCACCTCACGATGAAGCCTCCTGAAACGATTAGCAAGGGCGATTGATGGAGTGAGCGGCTTGTGAATTCACTGTCTGATTCGGATTCCGGCAACAAATCACTTGACACAAGGATATAATTTCATAACAATGATCACAAGCTGGGTAATTGCATCGGGACAAGGCCATTCGATCCCTTCTTGCAAAGCCAGACTCAAGATAATGATATAAACAAAGCAAGGAGATAACCATGAAAAGGATGCAAATCGGTGTTATACTTGTATTGCTGTTAGTTGCCATCTTTGCCTGTGATAACAACAAAACAAAGATCACTTCCATGAAGGATCTCAAAGTGAATGAGATGTTCACATTTCAAACTGTGAAACCTGTCAAACTAATCCTCAATTCAGTAACCGAACAAGGCGATCCCTTGCCCGGAGCTGATTTCACAATCATGCGTTCGGACTCCAAGAAAGTGCTGAAAGCCAGAACCAATAGCAGCGGAAGTTTCGAGTTTACGATCACCGTGCCCTCCTATGAGAGGAAAATCACCCTTGTCTCCGGTGAGGACAGCGTAGAACTGAATCTCCCTTCTGATGGTGAGCTAATCCACACCTTCACCGGCACCACCACAAAGGCCAAAGCCACATATTCATATTTCACTCCGGCCGAAAGAATATTCGGATCTCTGTGTTTTGAGGACTTCTGGCCCTCCAATGGTGACTATGACCTGAACGACCTGGTGCTGGATTTCAACGTGGAAGAAGTTTATGATGAAGACACCTGGGAACTCACAAACCTGATCTTCAAATACAAGGTTCGTGCCATTGGCGCACGCAAAACCATTGGCTTTGGCATCACTTTACCGGATTATATCTATGCCTCAGACGATCCTATTTCCACCAACAACATGGCTTCCTGGGATGCTGCGCATAACACCCTGGTATTCTTCAATAGTGCACGTGACGTCGTCAGTGACGATCCTGCTAATTTTTTTAATACGGATTATGCCTTGCCTCACAATTCGGATTCCGAAATCGTTCATGAGATCAACCTTCCCGCTGCCGAAGATTGGGGAAAATCCTCCAGGATGGTATGGATACCCTGGTATAGCGCACCCTTCAATCCCTTTATCTATATTGATAACGACATTAGCCATCAGATTCATCTCAAACACTATCCCATCATTCCCGGCTATATGAACATGGCTCTTTTTAACCAGGTAGATGACAATAGCGACGTCACTTATCCGGATTACCCGCAATCTTTCCAGAATCTGAACTTCCAGCCCTGGGCTTTCTATATTGCTGAAAGCATTCAATATCCCCGGGAACAGACCTCCATTCTGCGGGTCTTTCCAGATTTTGCGGATTGGGCTCTCAGCGACGGTTGGGATTACCAGGATTGGTATCAAAACCCGAATCTGAATTACATCTACGATCCAAATCACTAATACTCAGAGAATATCTGTTTCATAGGGGAGTTTTTACCGAACTCCCCATTTTTTTATATCTGCTGCAATATCGCTGTTTCCCTTGATATCCATGCAAGCTGAATAACCTGGCTACAGACTCACCGACTATTTGATTGCCTGATACTCACCATCCTGATGGATTTTCCCTGTACTGCTATCGAAGTCTTGCTTTACTATTGTGCTATTTTTCAAATACAAGCCACCCGTACCTGATTCCACTTCCGCGCTTTCAATATAGCTGTCCTTGAGATTGATCGAGCCTGTTCCCGTATTGATCTCCGCAGTTACCGCCACGCACTTGTCCAGATTAACTGAACCCGTTCCCGTATCCAGATTGAGGGCTTTGCTTTGAATATTACGCAAGTCCACTCTGCCGGTTCCGGTTTCGATATTGAGCATGGAAACCCGCTGCATATCAGAAAGCTTCACACTGCCGGTTCCGGTTTCAATATTGAGGTTCAGATTGTTGGGGATTGTTCCGGTTATAGAAGTCAGCAGCACTGGTTTACCGGATTTGGATTCGGTCTTGATCTTTCCCTCAGAGAGCGTGATAATGGCATCTGAAGGCTCATATTCCTTGTATTTCACCAAAATCCTGGCCCGGGGCTCGGTCACTCCATTCAGTTCCATGCCGGCAACTCCACTGCTAAGCTCAAGAAGATTACCGGTATAGGATTCATTGAGCTCAATTTCACCAGTGTGATTCAAGCGGTATCCGTCCAGTACCGTGTTGTCCTCGGAGACTCCGTTACAACTGATCTGACAGGCCGGAAGACCAAGCATCAGGAATATGATCAGAAATAGTGTTATGTGTCTCATTTCTCTTACCTCTGTTTATGGCTTTTTGTGGCTTAATGGTGCAAATCCTATTCCAATCATC
Organism: Candidatus Cloacimonadota bacterium; assembly: GCA_023230025.1. GTDB lineage: Bacteria > Cloacimonadota > Cloacimonadia > Cloacimonadales > Cloacimonadaceae > UBA5456. Next base: position 16,999 of record JALNYD010000028.1, read on the forward strand.
CATCTGACGGATGCTCTTGATTTGCATGCACTTATATTGTAACTAACTATCAGGAATGGCATGAAACATATCATTATGATATCAAGCTATATATAAAAGGAATAGTCTCAGCGTTTGAACACATACTGTTTCAAGGTAGGCAGATGCAAATATGACATCGCCCTGGAACTGGGAGTAAAGCAGTTGTTCCAGCAGCCCTGACAGTTTTCAAATTGCCGCAGCATTGCCTGCCAATCATTACTCTGAAACAGCTCACCGATCTCGTCCTGCAGCAAATTACCCAGAGCCTGGCTCATACAGGTGTGAATGTCCCCATTTTCATGGACAAAGAACTTGCTGCCAAAGGTTGGCGAGATCAGATACGGGCATTGTTTCGCCTGCTCACCCGCCTGATGCTTCAATATCCCGTCATAGTACCAAAGGGGAGTTTTCAGATTCTTCACTTTGCGGATTTGTTGAATTGCCCCAGCTATCTGTTGAGGATCTTTGATTTTCAGGAGATCAGTTTCACGATGGTTACTGGAACCCCAGCGGTAGAGATCGATGTTCATGTTCCAATCCAGTTCCTCCAGGTTTTGGATGATCCCGGATAACTGATTGATATTCAGAGCGCTCAGAACCACTGTTGCCGTAGGTTTGTGTTTATAGTCCCCCCTGCTGCGCAAGGCATTGATCATCTTCAT
>JALNYD010000264.1 GCA_023230025.1 Candidatus Cloacimonadota bacterium
TGATGCGAGTAGCTGAAGAAAGTTGCAAACCGGATTCTTCCATGCACAAAGAAGCAGGGGAAATCACTCCAGATATGGTGCTGAACGCCATGCTGATGGCAGATGCCTGGGGGAAAAAGCGGAAGGGATCATATCTTTAGTATTCACCCTTTTCATGCCTTTGTCCAAACCTGGCTTGTTCCCGCAGGAAAGAGATCATCCAGACTCCGCCTGTAAGAGCTCAGGACATTCCCAAGCATAGCGACTTAAGTCTGGAATGGAGAAGAATCCCAAACTTTCCAATTGACAGGAAATGAGCTTTGCAATCTTTTTCGCCACGCGAGATGGATATCCGGTTTTTTGAGAAGGGAAATATACTACACAAAGATGAGGTAGAAATGAAGAAAGCGATGTTTTCATTGTTTATGGGGGATGATTCATCTTTTCTGGTACAACGTTATAAATACAGTGCAGGATAATCAGGGCTGTAGTTTCACCAGTTTGATAGCGCTCTTGCTATGTGGGTTCCGCGCAAAATAGATACCGGCGCTCACGGGTTTTCCCTGTTCATCTCTGCCATCCCATTCATAGCCATCTGCTGCCGGGGCAAGGCTTTTCACCTTTTGACCCCGCAGGTTGTAGATATCAAGAGGCTGAGGTTGGGGTGAATCTTTGGTGCTAATCCGAATGCGATCCTTGAAGGGATTGGGATATGCATTCAAAACAACTGGAGGATTAATGGGATCATCGTTTGATACGCTTTGTTCCACTTTCAGGAAATAAAAGCGTTGGATAATATTCTCTTCCATATCCCACGATTGGATTTTGTACAGGACGTAATCGTCGGTATTATAGGCATTTGCCGAACGAACTACCTCTTCTTGCGGGGTCCATTGATTCTGGCTAAACTCAGCCCACTGGGAAGTCTGGATATCCGCCAGGCGAAAGATATAGGGGCCAGATCCCTTGCCTATGGTCAATAGCCTATTGTGCATTTTTCCCACAAAGCGAAGAGTATCGGGATAAGTGTTTAGATTGGGCAAAGCATTGTAGGGAACTACGTTTCCCGGGCCAAGGTGTTCGTAGAGGTGATAGCTGGTATGGGCCCCAGACATTCCACCGTGCCCATATTTTACGGCATGGATATTGTTGGGAAGCTTAAACATAGGGTAATAACCCTCCGTCCAAGGATCCATAGATCCTGTTCCCGCCCAGGTAAAGTATTCAAGAGTATTTTCATGTAGATAAACAATTCCATTGTTGTTGCTATCCGCTTGTTGATACCAATCAGCGTAGCATGTTTGCTCATCAAACTGATATCCGCTTCTGCCAAGGGATTTGTCCGAGTATTGAATTACAGGGTTGAAATCCTCATCAAAGATAACTACGGGCATCGGGTCCCATTGATTATGACTGGTTCGGTAACCGGATAGCACAGGTCTGTTGCCAAACACTGAGAGATGTACATCGCCAAACAGACCTAGGGAGTTGTATATTAAGCTGCAAACACCAGTCTCATAATTCCATTGCCAAAGGCAATAATCATAGTCAACGTTGGGGCCAAGAAAGAGCAGGCTATTACCAATATTGTAATACATATAGCCAGTTTGAGGTCCATCTTGAGTTCCCCAGGGGAGATGATAAGCCTGCACAGTCTCGCCATTTACTTTCAGACATGCCAGCCCAACTGTTCCCTCAAAAATCATCATTACACTGCCACTCACGTATAAATCCAATTCGTGTTGATAGGATCCACCAAAGTCGTAGATAATCATCTCATCATCCTGAGTGCCATTTGCATGCAAGCGCTTCAGACTGAGTTGCTGATCATTTGGGGAGTAATTCCAATGGTACAAACAAAAGGTGCTGTCATTCTCGGCTAAAATCAGTCGGCTGTCAAAATCCGTCTGTATGCAGGATCTCTCGCTGAGATTTGCTACCAACACCGCGCTAAGTAGGTAGGGCACCAAACAAAGCAGGACTATCAAACAAGTTTTCATGACATCTACCTCCATCAAGAAGATTCAAGACATGTGAATATTTATCATGCATAATTTGAACCACATCAAAGGATAGTTTTGGACAACGTTGAAATCAAAGCTTATAGCATCATAACAAGCAGAGTATCTGGTGTCTATCACGGCATATTGCGGACATCTCTTCAAGCAGAACCACATGAAGTTCAAAGAGCCCCAAAACAAAAGGTAAGTTCGAACCATGGAAAGAGTCTTTGAACTCCATTGGGATCAAACGTATTAAAGCAATATCACGCTCGCAACCGGGCTTAGTAATCCGTCAGTAATCAAGCGTTTTGATGTAGTAAAAGCACTTTGTGCCTTCGAAATTATGTTGATATTGGGTTTGTGAGGTTTCTCCCAGTAAATTGAAATCAAAATTGGGATCGGAGGAATAATACAAATGATACGCCTCAGCTCCCGGAACTGGATCCCAGGAGATTTGGACATAGCCAGGAAAAGCCTCAAGGGTTATCAGGGCAGGGGCTCTGGGTTTGGCATCCATATCGACATAGAATCTCCTTACCGCAGATTCACTGGTCAGGCCACTGGTATCATAAGCCAATACCTTCCAGTAAAACAAGTTTCCCGGAGTGCAAAAGGGGGTATAGAGGAAGTCTTGAGCAGTATCCAAACTATCAGCAGAGTCAAAACCAGCAGTCAGGCTGAGATATACACGGTAGTTCACAGTATCATCGGGATCAGGATCAATGCTATGTTGCCACTGCAAGCACGGGCTGGTGATATGCACCGATTCATCTTGTTCCGGCCATAGCAGGTTAAAGGCCGAAGGATGCTCCGGAACCGCAGTGAAAAACTCGAACACCTGGTTTGAAGGCGTATATTGCTCTTGAGTATCTTCTGCGATCACACGCCAGTAATAGTGAGTGTCGTCCAGTAATACGCCTGATTCCACATGAAAAACGGTGGAACTGAGAGCAGAATATTGGATAAGTTCATTGTCAAAGCCGGGATTGGCGCATATCTGCAAAGTATAAAGCACAGTGTCACCAGGACTGGGATCAAGCGCTTCCTCCCAATCCAGAATGGGGGTCAGATTGGAAAGCACCGTCAGATCAGGCGGGCTGCTCAAATCAAAGTTAGCGGGAGCATCGCCGATATTGATGTTTCGATATGGCAGGTAGCTGATGTTTCCGCTGATGGCATCACCATTTCTGGTGGTGGGGCCATTGATGTCACCCCACCAGTTGTAGCTGGCATCAATGGTATTGGTAGTAATGGTCTGAACCCCATACAGGTTATTTCCCACAATGGCATTGGAATCATCCATGGAGCCACCAATAGTTGGGTTTGCCAGGTTTTGACAGTAGATACCTGTCTCGTTTGAAACTATATGTGAAGCTTTTATCAGGGGTGCGGATAATGAACCACTGGCCTTGATCCCAATTGAGGCAAAGCGTAATATGCAACCCTCGATAAGGCTGAAGGGAGAATTGTTTAGAAAGACATTGCCATGGCCTTGAGCGCCGCCATATTCCACGATACAATTCTTGAGATAGCAGTCAGGCTCAATGTATCTTAGATACTGAATACCATTCCAACCTCCTGCTATTCCATTCAGGGCGCTAAAGCGGGCACCTTCGGCTTTCAATGCTCCACTGTAGCTGATGCTGGAGCCATATCCGATGGTGAGCCCCGTATCTTCTCTAAACAAAAGGACTAAGCCGGAATTGATTGTTAATATTGGATCCTCTGTGCCATATATATTAATGCTGGAGCTAATCTCTACGGGCACACTGGGATTGTCCCAAGTGTAATCTGTGTTCAGAGTTCCCCCTGCCAGCAGGATACGATCGGGATTATTGCCAGAGAAGGTGTTCCCAACCCCGCTAACCACGTCAAAAGATGCAGCTGTGATACTGATAGGATAGCTGCCGTTGGAGATGAAACTGCAGTTATTCACCACTGCCCGGGCATCGCTTGCTCCTGCAAGAGCTATGCCAGGATTGTTTCGGAAAATACAGGAATCAAATACCGGATCAGCTCCAAAGGAAACATATACGGCACTGTTATATGTGGAGTAGCAGAAGTTCTCAAAGATGCAATTGGTCA
>JALNYD010000265.1 GCA_023230025.1 Candidatus Cloacimonadota bacterium
TCTGCTCCCAGGGCTACCATTGGAATGGGATGGGCATTTAGGGCATCCTTGAACAGCTCCTGATAGGCTGTTTGAGGATCATGAATCAAGGCATCAAACATGCTGTTAACCATCTGTCCCAAAAGCATTTTATCACTGCTGGGTTCGGTAAATAGACGGGACAAAAGAAACAACTCCGGTTGAGAGGAATCGGCATCCATACATTCAGCAACGGCAGAGGAATCCAGCAGGAAATCTGGCTCCAAGACAACTAGTGTATTGGGATTATCGATATAGAAATGCTCCTTCCCGGCCACCAAACTCAGGTTGTGGCAGTTCAGCTGAGCATATTTCCACAAGCTTGGATACAAGCTTGTATATTTTGCCTTTTGGGGATTCTTCAAGTCATCTCTGAGGATAATGCAGAGCTCTTGCCCTTCATCATTACGGGCTGTGAGCTCCAGAGCGGTTCGTCTGCCGGCTTGTTCCTGATACTTCCAATCCACAAGGATGCAGGAGAAGCTTGTTTTACGGGAAGCAGGCCGACGCATAAATGGGCTTGCTGTTTTGAGCAGATCATCCAGTATCTCATCGGAGAATCCAGGCTGAGCATGCTGTAGAAGCCGGTAAATAGCCAGTGCACCGGATCTGCTGGATCCTTCAGCAAGATCCTGAATCTCGTCATGTGCCACTTTGTTGCACAATATTCGCAGACTGTTTAGCTGACCAACGAGGTTTTCGGGCATAGCGCTAACATCGTTGTAATACTGCATACGTGCAAAAAGCCCGTTGAAACTGACAGCAGAATCCACTGTAAGATACTTGTAAGATTGCTCCAGGAGCTGTCGTTCCTGAATCAGCACCAGGTTCTCAGTTTGCTGAGCTTGCAGTATTTCTATTAGCTGGGAGGCAACTTCCTGAGCCTGACCGAGATCCATTATTCCCCGGTTTCGTCCCTGTCGAGGAAGGCACGTACAAACTGCACAGTATGGAAGTTCTCGACATCCTCGATGCCTTCTCCAACCCCCAATAGCCGCACTGGGATTTGCAGATTGTGCTTGATGTTAAAGATGATTCCGCCTTTTGCCGTACCGTCAAACTTGGTCAGCGCCAGCCCACTGAGCTTGATTGCTTCATCAAAATGTTGAGCCTGAGATATGGCATTCTGCCCCGTTGTGCTGTCAACCACCAGGATTGTCTCATGAGGAGCATCTGCACAAGCCTTTTTGATGCTGCGATCAATCTTCTGCAGCTCCTTCATCAGGCGATCTTTGGTATGTTGACGGCCTGCGGTATCAATCAGAACCACGTCATAAGCCTTGGCAACTGCTTTGGCAACTCCCTCATAGATCACCGATGCCGGATCCCGCTCAGGCTCGGTGCGCAGAATATCCACACCTGCCCGGTCGGCCCAGATTGCCACCTGGTCGATTGCCGCAGCCCGGAAAGTATCCCCAGCCACAATCAACACCTTCTTGCCTGCTTTTGCAAAGCGATTTGCCACTTTGCCAATAGTTGTAGTTTTTCCGGTGCCATTAACGCCCACAAAGGCTATCACAAAAGGCTTGATATCGGGTAAAGCAAAGAAATCATCGTCCTCGGGAACATCCTGCATCAGGATATCCTGCATCACATCACAGAGATAAATCTTTACAACTTCGGGATTCTTGATGCGATCCCGGCGTAGATCCTGTTTCAAACGCTCGATGATCAAATCCGCCATATCGGTTCCGGTATCGTTCTTGATCAGGATTTCTTCTATTTCTTCAAACATCTCATCATCGATTACCCCATGCGCCTGCACGGTTTCTGCAATTTTATCGATGAGACTGGATTTGGATTTTGAAAGCTTCTGTTTCAGGCTTTTTACGATGCTCAGCATTGTTTTCTCCACTATATGCATTAAAATTATTGACAATTGATGCCGTGCGTTAAGTTTGGAACAGTGACTATACCGTCAATGAAAAAGTTCAACAGACCCGATTGGGATACCGGACTTGTTGGCTTTTGAACTATGGATTTAATGAGGAATACATGAATATATTCAAAACTGAACACATCCTTATTGTGTTGTTCCCCTTGATAGCCAGCATCATCGGAGCAATACTTGCTGGAATGCCCCCAAGCCTGGGCACCCTGAATATCTTTCAGATCTCGATTGTAGCAGCTCTGCTTACGGGAGTTATCGCATTATTTTACCGCTATTTAGCGGGACCTGCGCTTTGGTATGTCGTAATCGGTGCTCCGATCCTGCTATCAATACTGATGATCCTGAAGATTTCCGCCAGCATCAGCATCTTTGCGCTGGTGCTGCCCAATCTTGCCTATTCGCTGGCTACTCTTGGTATGCTGAAGTATTTATATTACTCCAAGCTGTTTCTGCGGTTAAGGACTCTTTTGATTGGCCTGAGTGGTGGTCTTTTGCTAAGTGGCTATCTTGCAGCAATCGATCAATTGATCAATCTGGATCCTGCGGCAGATGGGATGCGACAAATGCTATATACTGGCTTCAACAGCACTTTTCTAAGCAGCCTGATCATATATGTATTCATAGCCTTTGCGATGTCAGTTGCAGATCTGATCATTCTGCAAAAAGAGGTCAAACGCCTGAAAGCGGAGTCTGATTCTCCTCATGATTGAAGACCGTGATTACTTTGTAGTTGACCCCATTGAGGGCTGCTACCTGAATGATATCTTTGATGAAGCAAAACCGATATATGTGGAGATTGGCTCTGGCAAGGGGGAGTTCATCTCGCGATATCCTCAAAGCCATACAAACTGGAATTTCATCGGCATGGAAATGAGCGAGAAGCGTATCCGTAATTGCCTGAAGAAACTCTCCGTCGAACAGAATCCTAATGTCCGTCTGGTGCGCAAATTTGTGGATGCCTCCATCAAGAATCTCTTCCGTCCCCAAAGTGTGAGCGGAGTTTACATCCAGCATCCAGACCCCTGGCCCAAGCGCAGACACCATCGCCGCCGCCTGATTCAACAAGATTTTCTGAACTCCCTGGCTGAAATCATGCTATCTGACGCCACCGTGCAAATCTCAACCGATCATGCAGAATATGCAGCCTGGATTGTTGAAGAGTTTTTGAACAATCCGCATTACCTCTCAATTCAGGATGATCCCATCCAAATGCAACCCAATCTGGATGAACACATCAGCACCTGGTTTGAACTAGAGCAAAAGAAAAGCGGCCACATGCCCCATTTCATGCTGTTTAAACGCATTTAAGGAGTTTATTCATGGATTACAAGTTCAGCAGCAATCCCAAGGTCAATCGCACTTTAACTCAGGTTGTAGAGAATCTCAGCCAATTGGCAGAGGAGCAACTGCGCCATATTGATCAGCTTACGGCGATTGGGAAATCCTTATCCAGTGAGACGGATATCGACAAAATATTCGATCTCATTCTTGATGAAGGGATAGCCTTCACCAAGGCAGATGCCGCAACTATATATAAGGTTTCAGATGATGAGCAATGCCTGGAGTTCGAGATAGTCTATAATGCCGCAATGAATATGCGCAAGGGTGGCTCTAATGGTCCGGTGGGCTGGCCCTCCATCGCCCTGTATGACAAGAACGGCAAGCCAAAAGTATCTCATATCGTAGCATCCGTGTTTCATTCCAAGCAGAGCCTTGCCTTTGACGATGTTTATGAAGCAGAAGGTTATGATATCTCCGGCACCAAGGAATCTGACGCACGCAACGGCTATCGCTGCAAATCCATGATCACCATCCCTTTGATGAATCACGAGGAAGAAGTATTGGGAGTTATGCAGTTTATCAATGCCCTGGACGAAGACGGCAACATCATCTCCTTCACTGATGAACACGCGATCATGCTGCATTCCCTGGCATCACAAGCGGCCATCGCCCTTTCCAATCGCAAACTGATCGAAAACCTGGAAAACCTCTTGATGCAATTTATCCGCTCTATTGCCGTAGCCATTGAGCGTAAAAGCAAGTACAGCTCGGATCACATCATGCGTGTTGCCATGCTCACCGAAATGCTTGCCGATAAGATAAATCAAGCCACTGACGGGCACTTTGCCGATGTGCATTTCAGTCCCAATGAACT
>JALNYD010000266.1 GCA_023230025.1 Candidatus Cloacimonadota bacterium
AGGTCTTTGACGTACACGAGAAAAACCTGGGTTACGATATCACCAGCCTTGACGTATCCTCTGGAGAACTGCGGCTTATTGAGGTCAAAGGGATTGGGGCTGAATCCGGCACCATTATCCTTACTCCCAATGAAAGAAGAGTTGCGGAAGATAGACCGGACTGTTTCTGGCTCTATGTGGTAACCAACTGCAACACTGCACCACAACTTCAATCTCCAATACTAAACCCTGCGCAGTATCAATGGAATGAAGTGAAGAAAGTACAGCATTACACGATAAGCACGGCGAAGATAGTCCGAAGGTAATAGGAATGGCACTAGGATTTAAACAAAGAAATGCAATAAGGAAGCTTGCAGAGATACTTACCAATTTCTTGCCAGCGTCAGGTAATCCAATGTGGAAAGGACACGTTAATTTTGGTTCTGTAGCTACAAAACTCGGATTATCAGAATACTGGCATGGTGGAAGTAAGCTTCCTGCCATAATCTATCTGCTCGAAAACACATACGAGAGAAAAAGAAGTTGCTTTCAAAACTTGATAGAAGCAGTCGTATTAGAAGGGAAAACCTATAGAAACAAAAAGAACGAGCCATTGTTGAGGAAAGAGATTGACGAACTCAATAAGTGTTTACTTGCTTTAGAGTTTAAATTTCCGAATCTATGGGATAAATCCTTTTTAGACTCACTCTATATCCCCGAAGCAGAAAATAAAGAAACGCCTAGTGAGCAAGATGATAGTACAGAGAAAGCTAGGCGTGCGCTATCTGAGATAAAGGACAAATTCTACCAACTTACTAAAGAACCCAATAGACAGAAGGCAGGCTTTGAGCTGGAAAAAATCCTCGCTAAAATATTCGAGGTTTATGGATTGTCCCCACGTGAATCATTTAGAGTCGTTGGGGAACAGATAGACGGCTCAATTGAGTATAAAAATGAAATCTACCTAATAGAAGCAAAATGGACAGAATCCCGCATAAATGAGGGAGAACTCTTGAAGTTTAAGGGAAAGATAGAGGGTAAAAGCTCTTTTACTAGAGGGATATTCATCTCGATAAACGGATTTACACCTGAATCAATATATCAGATCAAGCAAGGAAAACGACCCAGTTTCTTCCTTATGGATGGATATGATATATCTATGGTGCTTGAGAAACGATGCGATTTACCTGAGTTACTATATTTTAAACTTCGCAAGTTATGTGAGGAAGGAGATATGCTTGTCCACTATATGCATGAGAATAGAGGATAGTTTATGATCCCTAAAGAATGTAAACGTCTAGCAGAAGTAGACTTCCCTATAGCGGAAGTCTCCAAGCACGCTGTCCGAGAGAAGTCTATCCATCATGGACATCCCAGTACTCTTCATCTTTGGTGGGCAAGGCGTCCTCTTGCTTCGAGCCGGGCGATGCTCATGGCTCTACTATTGCCAGATCCTTGTGATCCTTACTGCCCCGGTGACTTCAAAGAAAAAGCCAGGAAATTACTTCCTTCTTTGTGTGGGACCATCGGTGAAACCGACTATGATCTGCAACGTAAGCTACTGCATTTCATAGCTGATTTTGCCAACTGGGATAACGCGCATAGAAAGGAATACCTGGAACTTAGCAGGGCTTTGATCAAAGCAGCCCATCCGGAGGAAACACCTTTGGTGGTAGATCCCTTTGCCGGAGGAGGCAGCATACCTTTGGAAGCACTCAGAATCGGCTGCGATGCTTTTGCAAGTGACTTGAATCCGGTTGCCTGCCTGATCCTGAAAGTAATGCTTGAAGACATCCCCAAAAGCGGTCCTGAGTTGATAGATGAACTAAAGACCGTTGGAGACAGAATTATCAAACATGCAAAAGAAGAGCTTAGCAAATACTATCCCGATGATCCTGACGGCTCAAAACCGGTTGCCTATATCTGGGCAAGAACCGTACGCTGTGAATCTCCCGACTGCGGAGCAGAAATCCCTCTAATGCGCAGTTTCTGGCTATGCAATAAGGCAAAAAAGAAAGTAGCTTTGAAGCCAATAGTTAAGCGAATGGATGGAGATGCCCCATCCGTTGATTTTGAGATCTTTGAGCCAAAAAAGGAAAGCGAAGTACATGGACCTACAGTTGCTCGCGCCAAAGCTACTTGCCTTTGCTGCGGATCGGTTCTTCCTCCTGATCGGGTTCGATCTCAGCTAGCCAATCAAAATGGTGGTGCTGATGTAATCTTTAACGATAAAGGTGAGCGATCCGGTGGCGCAAGACTCTTAGCGGTAATTACTATTAAGGAAAATTCAATCGGAAAGAATTATAGAATCTCGCAACATAAAGATTACAACGTGTTGATAAAAGCCCAAGATTCAATAATGGCTATTTATAATCAGTGGAACGATAGTGGAAAAGGTGATGTTTGCCCCATTCCTTTCGAAGCTACTCCTAAAGGGGGTGGATCTGGCGCTGGAAGAGCCTTTTCTATTCATAGTTATGGGATTCTAAGATATAAAAACCTTTTTTCAAATAGACAATTACTAAGTTTGCTCACAGTTCGTAAGTTGATTGAAGCCGAGAATAGTGCAATCATACCTGATATGTTAGCTCTTTCTTTTACAAAAGGAGCGGATGGTAATAATGCACTTTGTAGATGGATGCCAGGATACGAGAGTCCTGTGAATCTCTTCTCTAGACAAGCCATTCCAATAGTGTGGGATTTTTGTGAGTCATCACCAGAGTCAAGATCTAGGGGCGTTTTTCTTTCTTCTCTTGATAGTCTGATTGAAATAATAAAGAACTACTCGTCAGATAAGTCTGGACAGGTGCAACAAGCCGATGCTTGTTGCTCGCCTCTACCATCTGATTCTGCTGACTTGTTCTTTACCGATCCGCCGTACTATGATGCCATTCCGTACTCTGATTTATCAGACTTCTTCTTTGTTTGGTTAAAGAGACTTTTGCCCAATCATCCTCTCCTAAAAGACCCTTATAACACATCAAATGATCTCACACCAAAGGATAGAGAAATTGTCCAAGATGAAACTCGATCATACGATAATCACGTAAAAAACCGAGAGTTCTTTGAGAATATGATGGCAAAAGCTTTTGCAGAAGGCAGAAAAACACTTGCCGACCACGGTATAGGTTCAATAGTCTTTGCTCATAAATCCACGGAAGGATGGGAAGCACTACTCAATGGTATTACCAAAGGTGGATGGACTGTTACTGGTTCCTGGCCTATCGCAACAGAAATGGGAACTAGGCTAAGAGCCAGAGAATCTGCTGCGCTTGCCACAAGCATACATCTTGTTTGCCGTCCTCGTCCAGAGAATGCAGGAATCGGAGATTGGTCTCATGTTCTGCAAGAGCTCCCTCAAAAGGTAGGTAAATGGATTGATCGTTTGGAAGCAGAGGGAGTAAGGGGCGCTGATTTGGTCTTTTCATGTATAGGTCCAGCCCTTGAGATCTACAGCCGTTACAGCAAGGTTGAGACCGCAGAGGGCAAAGATATAAGCATAGGTTCCTATCTGGAGAAGGTATGGGAAGTGGTTGGTAGGATAGCACTGGAGCAAGTGCTAGGATCAGCAGAATCCATGGCCAGAAATGGCGCTTCTGGAGCTTTGGAAGAGGATGCCCGGCTTACAGCCCTATTCCTCTGGACTCTTCAATCCACCGATACATCATCAACTGCTTCAAACGAAGAGGTGGATGACGAATCAGAAGATGATGAGGACGCTCCCAAGATAGGGAAAGCAAAAGCAGGGTTTTCTCTGGTCTATGACGTTGCCAGGCGCTTTGCGCAACCCCTGGGAATAGATCTAAGTAAATGGGATAAACGAATCATCGACATTGATAAAGGCAGTGTACGGCTAATTCCCGTATGGGAAAGGGCAGATACGCTGTTTGGCAGTGATAAGGTCTCGCGGGTCGATGCAACATTTGACGTCAAAGATCAGCTTGAGATATTTGAAGAATATGCTTCAAAGCCACTGCCTAAGATCAAGGGCAAAAAAGTGAAGCTATCGGGAGCTGAAGAAGCTCAACCGATCATGGTCACTACTCTGGACAAGGTACATGCGG
>JALNYD010000267.1 GCA_023230025.1 Candidatus Cloacimonadota bacterium
ATTTACATGTCCTTCTCCAGATAACACGGTTCCATCAACGGGGACTTTCGCACCGGTCTTGACCAGCAGCACGTCGCCAACTGCCACGGCATCTACCTCGACCTCTTCGAATTTTCCATTGTCCATGAGCTTCAAGGCACTTTCAGGGGCCATCTCGGTAAGATCCTTGATGGCTGAGCGGGTCTTGTTCAAGGTCCGCTGCTCTAGATATGCTCCAAAAAGAAACAGGAAGGTGACTATTGAGGATTCCTCATAGTTCTTGAGGAAAAAAGCCCCAAGAACCGCGATAGTCACCAACACATCGATGCTGACGACTTTGACTTTCAACGCTTGATAAGCTTGAATGGCGATTGGGGCCAAGCCCAACACTGAGGCTATGGCCAGAGACCAGGTGGCCAGAGGCTCATAATCAAAACCAAGGGCACTGGTAAAGCCGATGAGGATCAAGGCCAAGCTGATCAATGTGATATGGTTTTTCCTGCTCAGTATGAACCTTTGCATGTTGTTCTCCCTTTCTTATAGGTGAAGGGATTCTTGGTATGCTGCATCCAGTTCTGAGAGCATCCGGTACACAGCTTCATAAGTTTCGCAAACGTCCTGTGGAACACGGTAATTGCTGGTGATCTCCCGCAGCTTTGCAAATTGCTGGAGAAGCTCAGGGTGTTTAGAACCTGCTTCATGCATGATCTTCACCATTTCATCAAAAACGGTACGGACTTGGTGGAATTCGGGATGATTGGTTCCGTGCACTCGGGCAACAATCGGGACATATTGCTGCAATCTCTTGAGGTTTTGTTGTTTCACTTGCTTGAATGACGCTGCGTCCGACATAGATGCTCCTCCTCATTAAGGTTTCTAACACTAATTTAACAAAAAACGGCAGAAAAAAGAATTAATCAAAAGCAAATTCTAAAGAATTCCGCCTTATTGAGAAAACAACATCGGCTTGCTCTTGGAACTTATTGGTTTTTGATGGGGCAGCTTAGGGCTTTGTATTTACTGCTGGTGCATCTTAGTCCTTGCCAGAGGAATTAATGAAAGAGCCAGAATGCCTGCAGCAATTATCCAAAGGGAATTGATGCCATCTGAAAAAGTCCTGAACCAGAAAACAGAGAAAAGGGAAGAGAGAAGACCTCCTGCTTGCAAGAAAAACGATGAGACAGAGAGAAGGGATGCTCTCATTTTTGATGGTATTGCCTGGTTGAGAAGTGTCTGTTCTGCCACTGTTCCCATTCCAAGCATAAGATAGCTTACTCCATACCAGAGAATGAAGGTAAAGGATCCAGTGCTTGTGGTAAGAGCTATTAGGCCCAAGGCCATTAAGATCCTAAGAAGAACAAGCATTAATTTTATCTTGTCCGGATATCGCTTCAAGAGGTTTCCTGCTGCTAGAGAGCCTCCAAGAGCTCCAGCAAATCCAATAAAAGAAACAATGCCTAACAGGATAGAAGCTATTTCATCTGATGCAGCTACCTGAAATAGTCGGGGTTGCCAGTACTTTTCTATTGCAGAGAGAGCAAATCCAAGAGCTAGGGATATAAACAGAAGTGATATGAGTGTTCTATTGCCTCGGATCTCTGAAAACAGGGAAGAGGATTTTTCCTTTCTATCGGTTCTTGTGGCTGGATTGCTTGGTTCAGCAACCCATGCATAGGTACACAGAATCACTGCCAGCTGGATGGCCATGGAGAGGACATAGTTACCTGTATATCTATTCAAGCCCAATCCTAGCCTTTCGAATCCTAGGGTAGCAAAACCAGCGCAAAGGGAGCCAAGTGACAGCCCGATAGTCTCCCATATAGAAATACGAGTGGTGATGCTGTGCAAGGCATCGCGACCGTTCTTGGCGATGCAGCAATCAATGGTGAGGGCCTCACAAGAGCCGGAGGAAAAGGATCTGGCAAATCCAAGAAATATTACAGATAGTATGATCAGAGGCACAGAATCTCCAAGCACAAGGAGAAGGGAGCCGATTATGGCAAGGCTCTTTGCAAGCAGGAAGGTCAGCTTTCGTCCATGCTTGTCGGCAAATATTCCGCTATGGACTTCAGTTCCTACAACCACTGCACTGTATAGACCCATGAATAAGGCAAGGGAAGATAGGCTTGCACCCTTTTCCAGCAACATGGGTGTCATGACAGGAAGCGTAATTCCAAGAGCAAATGAATTAATGATCCAAATGATTGAAAACTTGCCCATATCAGCTCAAATTCCCGACCTAATTATATCTAGGTCTCCTCGTCTCCCTGTTCGGCATCGTCTTCAGGCTCTATTGGCTTCTCAAGATTCACTATCTTTCCCTTCCAATGGTACTCTATCTTCAAGAGGCTGAAGATCAGCCTCTGGGCCTTGGTGGGCACCGTCCACAGGTCCTTGTAGGTGCCGGTGAAGTGGATTCTGGAATAGGTGGACACCTTGTTCAGCATGTCCTTGAAATCCCAGTACTTCCTGTCCCTGGGCTTGATGGCCGAGACCTTGCCTCTCAGGTCGTTGAGCAGGATGAGGGTGATGAAGTTGACGAAAAGCCTGCCCTTCATGGTCTTCTCTGTGTGCACGTTGAGCCTGTTGCAGTCCAAGAGGTTCTTCATGTCGTCGAAGTGGAACTCGATGTCGCACCTTCTGTTGTAGTGCTCCAAGGCCTTCGATGCATCCTTCTGTGCATTGGTGAGGATGATCCAGAACCCGCTGTAGCCGTTGATGTAGGTCTCCACGGCCTCCTCGTTCAAGATGACCTTCCTTCCCCGCTTGGGTGTATCCTTGACGGTGAAGTAGGTATCGTACAGGCTCTTGTTCTTCTCGAAGGTATTCCCGCTTGCAAGCTCCTCCTCGCACTTTCTCAGCTTGAGCATCAATGAAGCAATATCCTGCTCCTTCCTGACGGGGTCGAAGTAGACATGCCTCCAGGTCCTGCCGTAGGACTCGGTCTTGTAGTCGGTGACGCCATAGATGTAGGACTTGTCGTCCTCGGGGTTGCGGATGATGTTTGCGGGTCTTCTTATGGAGGGCCTGACCTTGTCGATCAATTCCTTCTGCCACTTGAGGCTGGATGGTACGGGGATGGTGAACTTCTGCCCCTTGTCCGCTATGTTCCTGAGGTTCGCCTCGCTGTAGAAACCCCGGTCGCCGACCAGGTTGATGTCCTTCACATCGAGCTTTTCCAGGCTGCCCAGCACATGGTCGAGGACGATGGAATCGGACATGCTTCCGGGCAATTCCGAGTACCAGAGAGGTACGTTCGACGAGTGTGCGCTGAGAAGGCCTAGATTTATTTGTCTCAGGTTCTCGTGGTCGCGGTTGTACCCTCGTTCCACATATGCATTGTTTCTCCCATAGGACGAAATCGAGGTTATATCGAACAGCAGTGCCTTTTTCTTCGCCTGTTTGGCTATCCAAAGCTTGAAGAAGGTGTTGCGCCTGTCGTCGGACAGGGAGGCAAGCAGCTCGCTGACCCTCTGCGAACACAAAGCATTGCCATTGAAGCCACGGTCATCCAGCCAGTCCTCGGCTCTGCTGAGGGCCTTTCCCTCGCAGACGCTGTACCTGGCAAGCT
This sequence comes from Candidatus Cloacimonadota bacterium, assembly GCA_023230025.1. Classification (GTDB taxonomy): domain Bacteria; phylum Cloacimonadota; class Cloacimonadia; order Cloacimonadales; family Cloacimonadaceae; genus UBA5456. Next base: position 3,551 of record JALNYD010000267.1, read on the forward strand.
GGAGGATGGCATCGGCGTCATCGGATCCGAAGGCTTCCTTCAGAACAGGCTTGATGCCGACGTCCCTGGCCACCTTGTCCAGGATGAGGTTCTGTCCCATCAGCGTGGTTTTGGAGACAAGCGGATCCTCGGCCTTGGCGGCTTCCTTCCTTGCCAGATAGCACTCGTTGTATATCGCATCGCCGTCCGGACCGAGGCGGCCGATGCACTTGCGCTTGTGCTCTCCGCGCTTCTTCTCGCTGTTCCAGAAGGCCTGGTCCTCGTAGAGATAGGTGACACCGTTCTTCTTGTTGGTGACACGGATGATTTTCGTTGGTTTTGCATTGGCATCTATCATAGATACAATTATACCTATGTCTTATGCTTTTGTCACGTACTTTCTGCCAATATTTGCAACTATTTAAAAGAATTACTGAATTCCTAGGTATAATTTTGACGGGAATTTGAGATGCTTAACTTCGGGGTCTCGGCTCTCATCTCTCG
>JALNYD010000268.1 GCA_023230025.1 Candidatus Cloacimonadota bacterium
TTGGATCAGGCTCACAAGCCACACAAACTGCGGAGATCCTCTCCCTGCTGGAACCAATCCTGATGGGACAGAATCCTGATCTTGTAATCGTTTATGGCGATACCAATACCACGCTGGCAGGTGCCCTGGCTGCCTCCAAACTGCAGATCAAAATAGCGCATGTGGAAGCCTGCCTCAGAAGCTTCAACCGCAGTATGCCCGAAGAAATCAATCGCATAGTAACAGATCACGTTAGCGATATCCTGCTTGCTCCAACCCCGATGGCAATGACCAACGCCAAACGCGAAGGATTGGAGAGTAAATGCAGCCTGGTAGGCGATATCATGGTGGATTCCCTGCTCTTTGGCATCAGTAAAGCCAGAGCGCAATCACAAGTACTGCAGGAATTGAAGATTCACCCGGAAGAGAAATATTTCCTGCTGACCCTGCATCGTCCCTACAATGTGGACAGCCCTCAAAATCTGGAGCATATCCTTGGTACATTGGATACTCTTGGTACCCGTGTGGTCTTTCCAGTACACCCCCGCACCCGGCAAGTGCTCCAGAACATGCAGCGCAAGCAGTTCTCACACATAAACTTCGTTGGTCCGCAGGCCTATCTGGATTTCTTAATGCTGATGGATAACTGCACCATGATGCTTTCTGATAGCGGTGGCATCCAGAAAGAAGCATATATCCTGCAAAAACCCTGTGTTACCCTACGTCCCGAGACAGAATGGGTGGAGACTGTGGAAAGCGGTTGGAACATGCTGCTTCCCACAGATGATCCCGCCTTCCCCAATGCCATCAATGACTTCTGTACACCGAGTGAACACCCCGATATCTTTGGCAAGGATGTGTCGCAGAAGATGCTAAGAATAATTGAGAATTGAGAATTGAGAATTGAGAATTGAGAAACGAGAATTGAGAATTGAGAATTGAGAATTGACAAAATCGGATAGAAACCTGACTTGACTGACTTGATTGATTAGACCTGACTGATAGTAAAATGGAACTCTGATCACCATGATCCCCATGATTTACGTGATCTATGATTGACCAATCACCCATCTCGCACGAAGCACCAATTTCGCGGCGAAGCCGCCCATCTCGTTGCGTAGCAACCCATATCGCTGCGAAGCAGCCCATATCGTCACGCAGTGACCCATCTCGTGCCGAAGGCACCCATCTCGCACGAAGTGCCCATCTCGCACGAAGTGCCCATCTCGCACGAAGTGCCTATGTCGCTGCGAAGCCTCCATCCCTCATTTCAATCACCTTCTCAGCAAAAGCCGCATAGCGATCATCATGCGTGACCATCACGATGGTGCGTCCATCCCGGTGCAATTCAGAGAGCAGACGCATCACTTCCTCACCATTCGCGCGATCAAGATTCCCGGTTGGTTCATCGGCCAGGACCAGACGAGGGTCATTGATCACACAGCGGGCAAGGGCTACTCGTTGCTGTTGGCCTCCGGACAGCTGATGCGGGAAGTGCCCAGCTCTGGCTTCCAGGCCAAGCTGTGTCAGCATGGCATCCACTTTGGTCTTGCGAGTCGCTGCAGGCAGCTTTTGGTAAAGAAGAGGTAGTTCCACATTCTCAAACACCGTCAGAGAAGCGATCAGATTGAATTTCTGAAAGAGAAAGCCAATGGTCTGGCGTCGCAATCTGCTCAGTTCTCTTTCCTTAAACAACGCTGTATTCTTACCCAACAATAGCAGTTCCCCCTTGCTGGGACGATCCATCAAACCCAGGATGTTGAGAAGAGTGGTCTTCCCACAACCGGAAGGGCCTTTGATGGCGAAGAAGCAGCCTTCGGGAATGTGGAGATTGATGCTGTTTAGCGCGGTAGTTTCGATCGTATCGGTACGGTATATCTTAGTCAAGTCCCTTAGTTCGATCATGATTAATCTCCTTAATCTGCTTGTAAGTATCGGTTTGCGTCTGCTTTGAAGGCTTTGATAATGTGCAAATACAGGGGGATAAATACTATCAGTGCCATCACAATGGCGGCCACCGGATATGCCAGGAGGCTTACTCTAGGAACGATCGCATATCTTGAGTTGTAAAGCCGGATTAGATTGTTCGCCAGATACATCCCGACAAGACCGGAACCGATATAGAGATAGCAATAATTCCTGGCATAAAGACGGATGATATCGCTCAGCTCTGCCCCGCACACTTTGCGAATGCTGATGTCCTTCATTTGCATATGGATGCTGGCAGAACTAACCGCATAGATACCCATGACCGCAATAAATACTACGAACATGGCCATGAACAGGCTGATGTCTTTGTGAGCTTTGTCCTGCGCGTAAAACTCTGCTTGAGTGAGCTCTATCTCATGAGCTGAATAACCAAACACTCCGCTGCCTGCTGCATCAGCAAATAGCTCAGCCAGAGCAGGGAGTACTTCCTGTTTCCGGCCTTCCTGCCAGCTGATCTGATAATACTTGATCACGTATGGCTTGAGGATCGTGATCAATGGGATCATTTCGTGGTAAGTGGGAAAAAACCAAGCATCTTCCACTACGGCTACTACCTCATACCAGTTTGTCTCATCCTCATCACTGGCCATTCGTAATCTGCTTCCCAGAGGATTGGGTAAATACTTATCAGCAAAGCTTTGATTTACCACAACTTGGGATGCTGAAACTTCCTCAGGGATACTTCCGGATACTACTTTGATCTCTCTGGTTTCAAAAAAATCCGGCATAGTGCTGCTTAGATAGGAAGACACCGTGGTTTCTAAATTGCCATCGGCCAGGTATATCTGGACTTCATGTAAGCCATTTTGATCATCAAGGCTTTGGCTAATCATGCTAAAGTTACTGACGCTTTCTTTTGTCACGCCCGGTATCTCACGAATCCTTGTTCTTAAGAGTCTGGCGTCAAAGTAGTTCTGTCGCCCTTCATCATTGATTGTGAGATATTTGTATTGAATTGTGTTCTTATTGTCCCAGCCCCAATCTATGTTTCTGATGAAGCTGTAATGGAGAGCCATCGATATCGCTAATGAAATAAAAGCAAAGCTGATGAACATCTGAGCAAAGAGCAGTACCGTGATCCCACGGTTACGATGGATGCTGTGCCAGACATCCTGTTCCAATGACACTCCTGAATAGCGATAGCTCATGATCAAACCGGACACGAAAGCCAGACCAAGCAATGTAATCAGAGTGGAAAATGCAGTGGGAAAAGTCAGTAAACTATATCTACTTACATCTATCTGAATAAATGAGCTAAATAGCCCCAAGCCGGCCCGGTATATAGCCACACCAAGCAAAAGTGACAGAGCAAAATAGGTACTATGCTCGCAGAATAGCTGATACCACAGCTCTTTCCTGCCGGCACCCACAGCACGCCTGAAATAGAACTCATCAGAACGCTTTTTCCAGGAAAGCCCAATGATGATCAGGAAATTGGCTAACGCACTAAGCAGCAACATGAAAGATAGCAGCAGAATTGTATATAGGCTTGTGATGGACATCGTTGGGGCATCGTCTTTTAGGCCTGTCATGAAGTGTATCTTGTTTATCGGGTCCAGATATACATGCAATTGACCTGTTTGACCGATGATCGCGCGATATTGTTCCAGCATCTCATTCAATTTTTTCTGTACCACACCGACATCATCTTTATCGGGAATGCGCACACGCACATGTCCACGCAGATACCAGTCGTCTTCGGAACTGCCATTATCCTCTTCATCCTGGAACCAAAGAGAGTAGTGATCATGCTTCAAATGCAGATTAGGGTCAAGCTCAGCAAACACTCCGCTGATAAAATAACGGGGAGTTTCTCCCACATAGACTTTCTTGCCTACAGGATTGATACCGCCAAAGAATTTCTTGGAAAAGCTCTCGCTAATCAGGATTCCATTGCGGTCAGCCAGCAGAGAATCAGGATTCCCATAGATGATATCCATCTTATAGTGCTGTGGGAAACCGGCTGAAACATAAACCCTCTCCTCCATTTGGAAAGACCTGCCGTCACATATGAGGTTGAGAGCTATCACACTTGGCCAATATACTATGTGA
>JALNYD010000269.1 GCA_023230025.1 Candidatus Cloacimonadota bacterium
AGAAAACTGCTCACCACGGCATTGTAAAGGGATTCTTGTGCTTCAATCACAGTGCGTACACATACCTTTGGGATTATACGACAAGAGCATAATACACTACCAATCATCGCCTCAGCATAAAGGTGATCTGGATTGATTAAGTATGTGAGCCTAAATCTTCTTTGCTCTTGATTTGATTGATTTAAGTGTTGCTCCACCAGCCTTGACCCACTCATCTATCTCATTGATTTTGAACTTCCACAATCGCCCCATCTTGTGGGTGGGCATATCGTGGAATTTTATCCAGCGATACACCGTGTCATCGCTTACTCCGAGGTAAGCACATATCTCTTTGATGGACAGCCACCTGTCCTGTAAATGATCCATGATCACTCCTAATTGGCTTTATTGGCAAGGGATTAACCTTTTCAGAAAAGTGGATTTCCTTCACCTTTTTCACCCAAATTCATACATCGCCGAACCCATGCTAATTGTCAATCGATAAATTCCGCTTCTCTCCGCAGATACCCGCATAGAAATGGTTAAGAATCGATAAGAATGCGATTGCTATTGACAAAACTGGCTTTGTTTAATCAGTTGCACGAGTATAAAATAAATGATTTTAAAACGGGTGGAATGCATTGTAATGGACAATAAGTACAGCGATAATGACTTAAGAAACCTATACACAGCGTATGGTCATTTCTACAACTTGGATTACGGCAGATACCCGACTCTGCCTTGCAGGAGTATCCTAGACTTGATAGATAATAGGTGTTTGTACACATACATTAAGAAAGGAGGAAATATAACTCCATCGGCGGTTGCAATCATGATGAATCCAGGTTGTTCTCGACCTTTGTGTGATAAACAATCACCCACATATAAGAAGAAGTCAATTCCTACAAAAGATTGGCAATTAGTAGAAACGATACCGGATGACACTCAATACCAGTTGATGAGACTTATGATCCGTTACGAGTTGAAGTATATTAGAGTTATAAACCTGACTGATGTTAGAAATACTGACAGCAAGAGTTTGAAACCATTTTTAAAGGAATATAGCGATAATCATCACTCTATCTTTAGCATTTTTAGGGAACTCGAACTCCACAATATCTTAAACAGCAACCCCAATGCCCCTATCATTGCCGCATGGGGAGTGTATGACTGGCTTATGGATTTAATCGATCCTTGTTGGGACTCTATTAATGATAGAATAATTGTAGGTTACAAGAAGGATTCATCCGAAAAGCTGTATTATCACCCCTTGCCAAGGAAAAAGTACTATAAAAGCGAACTGCTACCTTTGGAACAGTGGGTTTACGGGATAATAAAGTCGGCAGATCCAATTTTTCTACCTGAAGTTGGCAGAGAATAGGTTGGGAAATACGGCAATCCTCTCATTAGAGACCTTCTCCTCCAGATAGTTATTAAGTTGCGTAATACCCCCCATGCAATTAATATGAGTATTGATTCCTCATCCCTGAATACTTCTTCAGCAATCCCAGTATCCCAGGCTGGATATAGCGTCCAAGTTGCTCAATACCCAGCCTGGTCTTGATATAGTAGCCATGCGGGTTCATGCCAATGATGCTTATTGAAGCCAGTGCTTCCAGATAGACGAATACGAACTGCCTGCTTCTGCCAAAGTCTTTGGTAAGTTCTCTGACTGAGCGATAGCTCTTGCTTTCGATCAAATCCAGCAGCTTCATGGCAGTCTGGATGTCGTACTTCCATTTGCAGCGGGGATCGGGAGCCATGCCATGGGTATAGCGGTTGGCTCGCACATAGAGTGAATTGCTGGGAGAGATACATCGCACCTTATCCGCCTTAGCCAAATCACCTAGCAGGTACTCGACTTCCTTGATATCGCCATCGAGCATGCCTGCCAGCATTTTGGGAGTGAAGGGCTGATTATACTTAGATATCAGGTTGGAGACAGTTTCGGAGTTAAGCATAATGTTTTCCTTTGCTCTGTGGTTTCTGTGTGCCCTTGTTCAGCTTTGATGCTCGTTTCCAGCAGATGCAGCATCTTCATGGCTTTTCGCAGATTACCACCGCTGTTGAAGTAGATGGTATTGATCTGCTCCGGACTCGCTTCCACTTCCAGCACTTCCCTGGCGATGGCAGTGATGTCTTTCAGACTGGCTGATTCGAACTCGTAGAACGAGTTGCAGCGGTCGAAGTAGTATTCATTGATCTGAGCCAAGCGATCCCGGGCATTTTGCATCCCCACAAGAATCACGATTGCCGCAGTATTATCCACGATATCCCTGATCGTTCCGAGCAATTGCGGTTGTTTGAAGGCGTAATCGACCTCATCCACGACTATCACTATATCCTCATGCCTCTCGATCTCATCCATGCATCTGCGGAAGATAGCGTTGGTAGTGCCATACAAAGGTGGATACTCCAGATTGAGGTAGTTATAGATGCCAGTGATCAGTTGGAGGGTGAACGACTTTGGGGTGGAGGTTGCCTCCAGTCTTAGATAGATGTAGTTGCGCTGTAAGGCGATCCTGGTGGCATAAGTGGTCTTGCCTAAGCCAGGTTTACCATATAGCAGTCCAAGCCCCACCATTTCTTCTTTGGGGCGGGTTACGAGCAGATTGATCGCTTCATCTGCTTCCACTACGTTGCGGGTTCTTACTAGTTTACCTTGTTTCATCTGTATTCTCCTTATTTGATTCCTATAAATCTGAGCATTTCTTCGTAAGTCTTCTTGCGTGGTTTGATCTCATCATCGTCATCTTCCTGCAGGGGAGGTGTGACTGGTTTGTAATCGGGTTTGAGTTCACTCTTCAGTTCTGGATTCTCTTGATTGATGTTACTTGCCGATAATGGCGGTAGGCTCTTGATCACCTGCTTTTCCAAGGCTTGCATGAATTCCTCTGCATCGTGTTTGGGAGCCTCGATCATGGGCTGTTGGATAAAGATAGCGTTCTGTTCCGGTATGCTGGTCAGAGGCTTCAAGAACTGATCAACTACTGCCTGGGTCTGCTTGACAGTGAATTTTGCTCTTTGTTCCGTGGTGCGTCGCAGCTTGAGTATCTGCTTATGTTCTTTGTTCAGATTGCTGTGCGGGATTGGGTTGGTCTTATCGAGATGGATAAAGGGATGCTGTGCCCGTCTCAGTTCAGCTTGGCAGATGAAGCGGTCCTGCAGATCATAGACCAGTATCCATCTGGCATCGGCATAGTCGTAACGGATCACCACATCCTTGCCGATGTAGTCGACCAGAGCGATATCCCAGTATTGCAGCTTGTTGAATCGGATACCTTCGCTGCGGATCTTCTTTTTCTCCATCGCCAGCATCATGAAGTTCAGTTCGGATGGTACCACTTTTCGATCATCCGGTAGAGGTGCCTTGCTGAATACTTCCCAGGGACTCTTGCCATCCAATCCGTTGTGGGGAGCCTCTCCATACATGTAGCGGATGTAAAAGGCTATCATCTGCATCGCTTCATTCAGGGTGGGAGGTTTGCTTTCAAACAAGGATCGAGCCCACTTCTCGTTACGCATCAGAGTAGATGGCTTATCTGCCACACATGAACCTCGGAAGGAGGATAAGAAACGTTCAAACTGATCCTGGAAGGTCTTGAAGAATCTCTCGATCACCTTGGCTTTGGCATTGTAACTCTCGGCAAAGGCAGCTTCGATCTTGAGCCGGGGGAAAATGCCGCCCAGTTCTGTCTCAAGATTATGGTTTTCCCACTTCTCATGAAAGAGTTTGCTCTTGAAGGCTTTGCCATTGTCCAGATAGACAAACTTAGGCAGAGCTCCCCAGTTCAGAAAGCCATTACGGAAGGCTGCCTGGATATGCTGACTATCTTCAGTTAGTGCCAGACTCGCTCCCACCGGATACCTGCTTGCCCAGTCAAAGACCATGATCATGGTCATGCGCTGCGCTTTCCCGGTTTGAGGATTGATGATATCGAAAGCCAGAGTATGTCCATCTGCCACCCAGACATCGCCAACCTTGAGCAGTGAGCTGTCA
>JALNYD010000270.1 GCA_023230025.1 Candidatus Cloacimonadota bacterium
CGGTAACCGCAGCAGAGATCATCAGTCCGCTAAACGGCTACTGGATCTATGCAGCGGCCGGAACCGACATCACCCTCTCCTATCCTTCAGAGCCGGCTTCCACTGCTGATAAAATCCTCTATCCCGGATGGAACGCCGTAGGTTACTCTGCTGATGAACAAAAAACAGCAGAAACAGCGCTTGCCTGTCTCAACGGCTCCTGGAAAACCGTGATCCCCTGGAACCTGGCGGCCGGAATGTATGATCCTGCAATTATCAACGGAGGAACCGGCACATACAGCCCTGAGCGGTTAATGACCTTTGGAAACGGCTATTGGATCTACGTTGATTCGGGAAGCACCCTGAAAGGATGCACGGCGTGATGACCGCAGGGGAACGTCTCCTCACTCTCATCCCCTTTCAGTTATCTGTATCGACTTCGCCGGAGCTGAAACCTCCTCTGCCTGCCACCCAACATCTGCGTAAATCAACGAACGTGGGATATAGAGGATCATTGAAACGTACGTGTACCTCAAGTGCTTTGGGTGTCTTTCCGGGTGTTTATCCCATTATCCATCCCGGATAGCTTTATTATGTCTTAATCGACAGTATAATTTGCTCAATTTTTGGAAAAAAGTGGTGAACACATGAAAAATAATAAGCTAATCAGAGGCATTTGTGCCGTATTTTATAAATCGACCGCATTTTTAACCGCGAAATCCGCGCAATTATTTCATCCGCATCCCAACTTAGCCAAAGATGGATTTTTATGGGATATTGGTGACTAACATGAATAAGAGAATAATTATTCTAAGTCTCACGGCGCTTTTGGTGGCCGTATCTCTGTTTTCCGGACTTGCCGCCGGAGAAAAACCGGTATCACTATCTTTTTCATCCTGCCCATCATCGCTTTCTTTTGGTTCATCAGCTGATGTGTATGCATGCCTCCTGGATACAAATGGAACTAGGCTTATTGATGAGCCGATTTTTTGGCGGGTTGTTTCCGGGGAGAGCATAACTATTGCATCTGACTCAGCATACGGTTCTCATGCAATACTAGTCCCGGTATCTTCCGGTGTCAGTGTTATCTCTGCTGCATCCTTGAATTATCCGGATATTTTCCAGATGACCGAGATCACTGTCTTTGCAGAGGATATGCCGGAGCCGGCAGATATGATGGACGATGAACCGACATCTCTCTCAATTTCATCCTGCCCGTCATCGCTTCCTTTTGGTTCATCAGCTGATGTTTATGCCTCCCTTCTGGATGCAAATGGAACTAAGCTTATTGATGAACCAATATTTTGGCGGGTTGTTTCCGGGGAGAGTGTGACTATTGAATCTGCATCCGCATATGGTTCTCATGCAACGCTCGTCCCGGTATCTTCCGGTGTCAGTGTTATCTCTGCTGCATCCGTGAATCATCCGGATATTTTCCAGATGACTGAGATCACTGTCTTTGCAGAGGATACGCCGGAGCCGGAAACTATGATACATGATGAACCGGTAATGTTTGCATCTTCTGTTCAAGCATCCGGTGATTCTGTTCCGACATATGTGTCACTATCTGGTTACTCCGGCCTTAGCCGGATTGATTCGGATACGTTTGGTACTACCCTTGGGTGTGTTCCATACCTTTATGTCTCTGTACGTGACCAGTATGGAAATTATCTCTCTTCAGAAGATGTTGACTGGTATACTGACAACGAGTCCGTTCTCACAATATATCCCTCGGCAGCGGATATGAGACGTGCTGATCTGACATTAAAAGGGGTGGGGACTGCAGTTATCACGGCAGCAAGTAAATCCAATGCATCTGTTTTCTATCAATTGAGCGTAGTTGTTGAAGAACCGGTCATAACATCAGTAGAGCTTTCCGGAAGTCCAGGTGTCTCGCTTGCTTCAACCGGATATCTTTACGCCTATGTTTTGGATCAGTTTGGCAATACCCTTGATTCAGAAAATATCCTGTTAACAGTTTCAGACTCTGCACTCCTTTCCCTTACAACAACCGAACCACGATCCGGTCAAGAGGTAATAATCACCCCAAAAGAGACGGGAAATGCCACGATCTATGCAGCATCCATATCAAATACTTCCATTACCCAGAAAATCACTGTAGTTATCGAAGAACCGGTCATAACATCAGTATATCTTTCCGGCAGATCAGGTGTCTCGCTTGGTTCAACAGTGGATCTTTACGCCTATGTTCGGGATCAGTTTGGCAGTTCTATGCGTTTAGAAAATATCGTCTTATCTGTATCTGACCCATCACTCCTTTCCCTGTCAAAAACCGAAACGCGATCAGAGGAATGGGTCACCATAACACCAAAAGCCACTGGAAGTGTAACAATCCAGGCAGCATCCAGAACGAATCCTTCGATTACCCAGAAAATTACCGTAGATATTGAAGAGCCGGTCATAACATCTGTAAATCTTTACGGCAGTTCGGGTGTCTCGCTTGGTTCGACCGGATACATCCGTGCCTATGTTCAGGACCAGTTTGGAAATGTCATTGCATCAGAAAATACACTCCTGACAGTTTCAGACTCAGCAATACTTTCAATCGCAAAAACAGAAACACAATCAGATCAAGAAGTAACAATAACGCCAAAAGCAGTGGGCACTGTAACGATTTATGCAGCATCTAAATCAACGCCGTCCATTACCCGGGAAATGACCGTAGTTATTCAAGAACCGATAATAACATCGGTATATCTTTATGGCAGATCAGGTATCTCGCTTGGATCGACCGGATATGTTTACGCCTATGTTCGGGACCAGTTTGGCAGTACCCTTAATTCAGAAAATATCCTGTTATCCGTTTCGGACACAGCAATACTTTCAATCGCAAAAACAGAAACAAAACCCGGTGAAAGTGTTACCATAACGCCAAAAACGATCGGCACGGTCACGATCAAGGCAGCATCTAAATCAACGCCAGCGATTTCGAAAGAAATCACCGTAGTTATTCAAGAACCGAGAATAACATCGGTATATCTTTACGGCAGTTCAGGCATCTCGCTTGGTTCGACCGGATACATCCGTGCCTATGTTCAGGATCAGTTTGGAAATGCCATTGCATCAGAAAATACACTCCTGACAGTTTCAGACTCAGCAATACTTTCAATCGCAAAAACAGAAACACAATCAGATCAAGAAGTAACAATAACGCCAAAAGCAGTGGGCACTGTAACGATCTATGCAGCATCTAAATCAATGCCCTGGGTTATCAAGGAAATGACCGTAGTTATTGAAGAACCGATCATAACATCGATAGAGTTTTCCGGGAGTTCAGGTATCACGCTTGGTTCGACAGGATATATTTCCGCCTCGGCTCGGGATCAGTTTGGCAATACTATTCGATCAGAAAATATCCTCCTGACAGTGTCGGACGCAGCAATACTTTCCCTATCAAAAACAGAAACAACGTATAGTCAAAGTGTTACCATAACACCAAAAGCGGCCGGCACTGTAACGATTAAGGCAGCATCTAAATCTAAACCGGCGATTTCAAAAGAGATCACCGTGGTTATTGAAGAGCCGATCATAACATCAATATATCTTTCCGGCAGTTCTGGTATAACGCTTGGTTCAACAGGCGATCTTTACGCCTATGTTCAGGACCAGTTTGGTAATTCTATGCGTTCAGAAAATATCGTCTTATCTGTATCTGACCCATCACTCCTTTCCCTGTCAAAAACCGAAACGCGATCAGAGGAATGGGTCACCATAACGCCAAAAGCGACCGGCACGGTCACGATCAAGGCAGCATCTAAATCAACGCCTTCGCTCACAAAGCAAATCACCGTAGTTATTCAAGAACCGGTCATAACATCAGTATATCTTTCCGGTAGTTCAGGTATCTCGCTGAATTCGACCGGATATGTTTACGCCTATGTTCAGGACCAGTTTGGTAATTCTATGCCTTCAGAAAACATCCTCCTGACAGTGTCGGACTCAGCAATACTTTCAATCGCAAAAACAG
>JALNYD010000271.1 GCA_023230025.1 Candidatus Cloacimonadota bacterium
GCTCCACGGTCGAACGGTCAAATGCCCATCTGAAGGATTGGCTGATTCCCTCGAAGATCATGGTACGGGGACCGGACAAGGTCGCTAACTGCCTGATGACCGGTGTGTTGTGTCTTGCGGCGATCAAGATACTGCAATATTGCATCGTGCCGGACCTTCAGAAAACAGCATAACGATAGACAGAACGATAGCAATTTCACCTGTCGTGGGGCAGGTGCGCTTTCTCATACTCGATCGACAGTAGATTTGGCGTGATTTATCGCTCAAAGCCATAATTCAGCCAGTTTGACACTTTTGTTTGACGATAATGAATCAGACCAGGCAAGTCGATTTACAATGGCCGTTCATTTTGCAAGAGGCTCGTTACTCTTATAATATTCTATTCTAAATGTGTATGGATGGGAGACAAGCCGCATGGAACCAGAAACCTGCAAGCCATCGGAAATGCGGGATGGATTAGAGATTGGTGGTGGATGGCGTATAAACAAGAAAATTATAAAATTACCTAATGCAACAGGAGGTTTCTTTTCAACAGGGTACCAAGTCACCAATGGCTCAAAAGTTGACTTCCTGAAGGCCGTTGATTTTCTTAAAGCTTTTGAAGCTCTTGGCGGGGGCCCCGCATTGCGTGAGATAGCGTCAATAATTGAGTTTGAAAGGGATTTGTAAAAGGCGTGCAGAGAGCATCGTCTTCATAATGTATCTGTTTCGATTGCAGATGGGACTATTGAGGTCCCTGGGTTCGTGGCTCCTGCAAATAAAGTCTATTATTTTATATTTGAATACGCCAAGGGCGACATAAGAAAAAAAATTGCATCAACCGGATGATTGCTTTTTTGTATTTAGTGTACTTCATGATGTAGCGGTCGGTATTGAGTAACTTCATACAATAGGGATTGCTCAGAGTGCCCGATACTATATGAATACACAGGTGTTGATGGACCAGAAGCGGCTGCTGGAGAATGCCGCATAACACTGAAAGAATTTCCGGGATTCCTCATCCCAAATTGCAAACATGTCTGGACACGGCCGATTACGTTGATAAGACACGCTAAGTTTCGCACAATTGAAAAGAGGCCATGTCAGAGAAAATCATACAGTTTAACGAGGATGTCGTAAAACAGCAGCTGGGCACCTTGGTACGAGAAAGCGTAGGATAAGTAGCACACTATTCATGGAGATCCATAATGTGATTGAGCTCGGTTTCATACCAAGTCAACATTTTTTGTGCTGAGTTTGAAGGTGGATTCAAACAGATTTTATGATACGTACAAAATCTTTCACAAATTAAGACTGCAAAACACTGGACTGTTGTCAGCCATTTTTCTTTATCAGAAACACAAAACCAGTTTGTTAGATGAAAATATCTGACAACTAAATTCGGATGACGATTTTGCTGTAAAGCATTTAACCTTGGAATAGCAAAAAACATATAGCCACGAGATAATAATAATGCCAAAATATTGATACTTTTCTGAGCTTCAGACAAGCTTTTATTCTGATTATTGAAAACACATTCATTAGAAAAATTATCTGCGTCAATCTCACACTGTATAAATTCATCATTTGTTAATGGTGAGTGTTCCCCATAAATATGCCCCAATTCATGAAATAAGATTATGGCTGTTACTCTTGAAAAGAGATCATTTGTCTTCAATGATAACTTAACAGCCATTGGAGAAAGCGGCTCTTTTTCAGGAGTCGGATTCGGTAATCGCAAATTCCAAGAAGAAAATTTAGTTTTTAGCGACATTGCCCATTCAAATAATTGAGTAGCATGAGATTCAAGATTTTGCATCTCTCTTGCATCTGAATTGGCAAGATAATCTACTTTTATTTGAGTATTTTCATAATACCAAAGCATATAGAAACAAATACACCATAAAAAAGCAAGAAAATTCTCTTGAATATTAATTCTTTCATTTTTTGCGTATGGAGAAATAATTGGTTCATCATCAATATGAAAGTTAATTGGATTTTCTTTTTTGTTTTTCTTATAAAGTCCCTTTAGATATGCCTCACCGTTGGGAAAAAAGTGATTATACTTTTCTTCAATGTTGTAACGCAAATCAGCTATAGGCGTATTTCCCTTAAAATCATCAAAACCAAACATCGTATAACCTCCAGCTAATCACTAAGCCCCTCTCCTATCAAATTTATTTCAAAGATTGGTTGATTCTTTCAATTAGCTTTTGAGCATGAAACTTCTCTATTTCTTTCAAATCATCTAAGCTATGGTCTCGGGTCCATCTTAAAAATGCCTTTGCAAGTTTATATTTTGAGAAATCAGTTTTAGCCACAGCGCCTAAGATATCTACGATTGGACGTTTTATTTGTCTGTAGATGTCAAGTAGGAAATGCAATAGACAAAGATTTCATTCAGATGAGTACCGAAGTGCATACCAGATGGACCTGAGCCCAGGTCTTGCAAAATGAGAATACGGGTAGTAGGCTAAGACTTGAAGAGAGTCTTAGCAATCAATGGAGCTCTTATCGGAATCGATCTTGGCGGAATGATGTTCGATAAGAGCTTCCAATTTGTAGGACTTCAGCTTCCTCTTGAGATACTGCGCCCCATCAGGCATTTCGTAGAGGCCTCCGGTCTTAAGCAATGCAAATCCGATGGAAATCATCTTGTTGGCGATTGCCACGGCAGCTTTCTGCCCGAGCTTTCTCCTTGCCTCCAATTCTTCCCAATACCTGGTCAGTGAACAATCTCTTGAAAACTTCTTGATGCCCCAAGCCCCCTGCATGATGTGCCTTCTGACGGGCATGCAGCCGAATTTCGTAATCCCAAGCTGTTTGTCCACGGTGCCGGATTGGTCCTTTCTGGGAATGAGCCCGATGTAATTCCTCAGTTGGGATGCCGTGCCAAAACGCTGTCCGTCACCAATATAGGCAATGAGAGTTGCCGCAGTGATATCCCCAATGCCAGGAATCGAGAGCCAGGAAAGGGCCTGTTGGGGGTGGTTGAGACAGATTTGATGAATCTTTTCATGGATGGCCTCAATCTGCAACTCGAGAAAGTCCAACATATCGGTCAGCAACACCGCCGAGAATAGCGCCGTTACATCCCGAAGCAAGTTCTCGGCATGAATCCTCCTCAGCTTTGGATCCTTCAGATCGGATTTCTTGAGATCTGGATGGCCTTGCCCATTGAAGACTGCATGCAGCTTGTTCGTCACCTTGGTGTGGTACTGCGAATATGCTATGTGCAGATTGATGACTGACCGTTCAGCCGACTCCTGCTCCGTGGGGATTGGTATGAGACACCAGTTTTCCGGATGGGCATCCCGGCCATACTTGGCCAGCTTGGCAGCATCCTGCCGATCGCTCTTGCACATCGACTCAAAGATGATATGGAGCTGCATCGGGTTGAGAACGAATACGTCCGCCTCCGTATGGTTCATCAGGTACCGTGCAAGCGTGAAGGAGGAGGAACCCCCTTCCATGAAAACCGCATCACCCTTGCCTATCATAGAGGCAAGGTGAACCCTTCCTTTCTCGTTCATCAATCCATCGAAATGCTTTTTCTTCTGAAAGCCGTCTTCTCTGGAGAGAGAACATCCGACCAGGGTCTTCTTGGAGAGGTCCAAGCCTATGATCCTGGAAGCCGTCAGCTCGGTTGGTCTGTCCATACAGGCAACCTCCTTGGTTGTATTGACGGACCGTTGGGAAGCTTTATGAAAGGAAGTGAGCAGATGCCCTTCATTTTTATTATTGGGATCTTTCCCGGGAAGTTGCCTTCCCGGGAAGTCCCGAAGTAGTCTTCGATGATCGGTTAGTGTATCTTTTTTATTGAGGTATATCCGATTGCTCGGAATCCATCCCAAAACTCCATTACACAATCACCGGTTCCCGTCCTCCGTCGAAGACAGGATAGCACCTACTACTTTCCAACTACAGACATCCTACTTTTTTAGCCAGTCGATCTGCACAGCCTGTTCTCCGACTTT
>JALNYD010000272.1 GCA_023230025.1 Candidatus Cloacimonadota bacterium
GAAGGCATAGCATCGAAGAAAGACGAGATCTTTGGCAATTGAAGATAAGGCTGGATTAAAAAATGGGGGAATGCCAAAAAGAATTGTGCTTGACAAGATATCATATTATCAATAATCATGCGATGTTATCAAATATACCTGAATATCAAAGCAATGAGGTCTACCGGAATCAGGTAATGGAGATAACAAAGAACATCCTGCAGTAAGCTGAGGAGATTGCCGACAGTAGAAACGGCTTCCAGCCGTTTGCAAGCGTCAGGATGACGCTTCTACCTTGCAGGAAAAAGGAGAAAAGACATGAACACAAAAGCATTGGTCACAATGTTGTTACTCCTGCTCTGCACAGCGATCTTCGCCAGTGAAGATGCAGGAGATGCCGCAGAGCTCGAGCGCAAAACCCAGGAACTCAATCAATTGGCTGAGAGATTCAAGGCAGAAACAGGATTTGAGGGTGACATCACTTACAATCACCAGTACATGACATTTTCCAATATAATAGGAAATTTTAAAGATATCGTTGTAACATCTCCCCAAGATACCGTTTCTATGAGGCAGATTTTTGATCGTGTCGTCGCAAAAGTGACGCCATTTATCTCTGCAAGAGAAGGACAGCTGATTAGAGGAAAGACATCCAGCAACGTTAATGGAACAAGGGTCAGATATGAGCAAATTGTAAATGGGTACAGGATCGAAGGCGCCGGATTCTTGAACGTTGCATACAATTATGAAACAAAAAAGATCACTGTTACTGATGCTACTGTGTCTATCCCATCTGAACAAATACCGATCAATATTGGCATAAACCAGGCTGTTCAAATTGCAATTCAGCACTACGATCCCAATTACAACTATGATCCAGGCAATGAATTATCCAATCCTAGGTCAAAATTGGTTTATTTTGCAATACCTGACGAAATTGGATCGCATCAGTACAGGTTATGTTATATGATAGCATTTTGGGGATTGACCGTTTTTGTTGACCCCAGTTCGGGAGAGATTATCCACACAAGGAGTTTGATTATTGAAGACTATCACTGCAACGTAGATGGTGAAGTATATGAATAAACCTATTCGGGATCTTATGTGAATTCTCTGGGTTATGTACCCATTCCCTATGTTTTAGTAGCGACAGATAATTTTTCCGGGTGGTCAAATAGTAATGGATATGTATCCGTCGTAGATTCTACTTTAAACAACCTTGATATTAAGCTGAGCTATCAGGGTTTATTAAGCTTACATGAGTATCCTGATACTCTACGCGTTAAACTCCGGATTATATCACTGCTGTTCAAGATAGCATAGTTGCGAGATTTCACGATAACCCATGTAATGCATTAAATCTGTATTTTCACACATTGGCACAGTTTCATTCATTGGATGGAATATCTCCGTTTTCTGCCAACTCATGCGGAATGAGGATTATTGGGAATATGCCATTGTCGATGAATAATTATGGAGAATTTGATCCGTCTTATAATGCAATTCGAATACGCAGTGACATAGGGCAATATTCCCAAGTATCCCGCCATGAGTTAAGTCATGCTTATATCTATGATATGAATTTATCAGCTTTGAATACAATTATCTGTCAGGTATCTGGAGCTTCTGGTCCTGATGGAGTATGGTATTCCAGCACTCCAGTAATGACCGCTTCAACTGTAGGAGATTACGACATCCTGGTTGACATCGGCAATAATGGAGTGCTGCATTTCGCCTATAATGGGGCAAATGTCCGGGATGGTTTTGATGGACTCGATGGTTCCGGTTTCACAGTTTATGACGATGGGATTGATGTTGTGTTAGCCCTTGATCTTTCGCAGAGTATGGTAGGGGAAGGTGCAAACCTTCAACTACTATCAATTTCTCTTTACCAAAAACAGCGCCAGCTAGACTGGTTATTTACAATATAAGAGGTCAAAAGGTTAAAGACCTCTTGAACGAATCACTAGACTGCGGGAACCACAGCGTTGTCTGGAATGGTCGGGACGATGGCAATCGACCTGTTGCGTCTGGCGTATATTTTGCTCGATTAGAGCAAAGTGGTGTAGCAAAAATTAGTAAAATGATGCTTATGAAATAGATCAAAAGACTGTGCATTTAAAGGCTGCCTACAATAGGCAGCCTTTCCTGTTTATTCAACAGTGCATCTCTTATAATTGAAACCGTACAAAGGATCATCCTCAAGAACAAGGATGCCTATACCGCTGACATCATTGATATCGAAGATGATGACGTGATCTCCTTTATGATCAAGCGGGGTAATCAGGAGAAGCCGGAGATCACTACTCTGGAAGTCCTGACCAGAGATACCAAGCAGCTTCAAGGCTACGTCAGGGACTATCTGATCGACTTTCACAATGCCAAGTGGAGTTGCGAGGCTACCATAGATAAGCTCTCCAAAAACAGAAATTCGTCATATTCTGAGGGATTTCCACCCAAAAAATCAGTTTGAGTTCCATAATATCCTAAGCCACTTGTATGCAGGCTATTGTGACTTTCCATTTGCAGAAATCGTGATACTCTCATTATGTAAGTTTAGGCGATTTGCAGAATTCAGTGAGACTCTATTGCTTGTTTGAAAAGCCTTGACAAGTTTTTGCAATACATCTTTCTGTATCATGTGAAAAAGCGACGCCTTTACCATTGCGAAATCAAACGCCACCGGCAGATAGCTCCGGAGCTATGTGCGGTATGCCCACGCATCCTCAAATGCAGGGCATTCAGGGTATGGTACAAGGAATTTCATCAGCAGTACTTCGACTTTGTAACAGACATTGTACATAAATTCCCAGATAAATATGAACTGGAGGTTCACTTCATGGCAGAGAAACAAAGCTTTGTCCAGATCGTTGATATGGCAAGCGGCAAAATCGACCGCATTGTGAACTTGAAAGAGATCGATGCAATGACGGCAGAAGAGAAACTGGCGCTGTCTCGCAATAAGAATCTCTTTGTAGTAACTCACCGGTTGGAGCCCATCGTCAAGGTGGAATTGAAGAAATCGGTGATTAGCAGTCCCATGAACTTTGAAAGCATCCCGGAGCCAGAGCCGGAGATACCTGAGGTGGAGGAAAAGCCCAAAAGCCGTGGACGAAAGAAGTCCTGAAGCTTGGGGCAGAAAAAAAAGCTTTGCAAAATAGTGCCACTCAAAACTATGGCACAAACTGAGAGAATTCCAGCTCCGTTTTGGAGCTATAAAGCCGGTCAAGCTATGTCTGGCCAAGGAGAATGTTATGTTTACATTGGAAGAAAAGCATTTGGATGAAGCCAAAAAGATTGCGGTCAACAACCGCAAGAAGAAACGCTGTGATGATTGTTATGACCGCGGCTGGATTGGTGTATCCGAACAGAATCTGCTGGTCTTATGCACTCGCTGTGTGGATATGGACAAAGCCATGGACGAATGGAAGGAATACGTTACTCAGCACGAAGACCTGAAAGAGCATTTCAGCGAGCTATTTGAAGAGACTGCGGCAGTGGAAGACACCGAAGTTCACCCCACTCAACAACTTCATGATCACAAAAAAGCCCATCCCGTGGGAAAAACTGCCTACGTGCCGGGCCCCAAACGTACAGGAAGAGCCAAGAAAATCTAAAGTTATGTATAAAAGCATCGATCTGAAAGAAAATCCCCGGGATTTGGAAGCCCGGGTACGCGCATTTTGGGAAAAGCATAAGCTGCCTCAAAAGAGCATTGATTTCCGCGCTGGTCAACCCCAATTTATATTCTACGAAGGTCCTCCCACCGCCAATGGCAAACCCGGTATTCACCACGTGATGGCCAGAACTCTGAAGGATGTGGTATGCCGCTACAAAACAATGAACGGATTCCAGGTGAAACGCAAAGCGGGCTGGGATACCCACGGTCTGCCTGTGGAGATTGAAGTGGAAAAGCTCCTTGGCCTGGAAGATAAACGCGGCATCGAAGAATACGGCGTGGAG